>JAIENF010000040.1 GCA_019751575.1 Burkholderiales bacterium | reverse complement strand
CGGCAACTGGTGGAGCGGTTCGGCGCGCTGTGGCTGCAGGGCGGGCTGTGGGTGCCGGCCGCCCTGGGCAGCGTCGGCGGCCTCGCGGCGCTGGCGCAGACGGGCATCGCCCGGGCGGCCGGCACCCCTGCGGGTCGTCCGACGCCGCCGCAATCCGAAGGCCCGTTCTTCCCGCGCGAACTGCCGCTCGACCGCGACGGCGACCTGACCCGGGTAGCCGGGCAGTCGGCCGTGGCACGCGGCGACGTGACCGATCTCACCGGCACCGTCACCGATGTCTCCGGCCGGCCGCAGGCCGGCATCCTGGTCGAGATCTGGCAGGTCAACGCGTTCGGCCGTTACCACCATCCGCGCGACAACCGTGGCGATCGGCCGCTCGACCCCGGCTTCCAGGGCTACGGCCAGGCCATGACCGATGCCGGGGGCCGCTACCGGTTCCGCACCATCCGGCCGGTCACCTATCCCGGCCGCGCGCCGCACATCCACGTCGCGCTGTCCGGCGGAGGTTCCCGCCGGCTGACCACCCAGCTCTACGTGGCAGGCGCCCCGGAGAACGAGCGCGACGGGCTGCTCAACGCGATCCGCGACACGGAACTGCGCAACGCACTGGTGGTGCCGTTCACGAAGCCTGCGGGCGGGGCCGGCACCGGCGCAATGTTCGAGGCGCGCTTCGACATCGTGCTCGCGCAGGACGGGCGGTTCGCGCTGTTCGGGCCGGCGCGGCACGGCTGACGCCGGGCCATGGCCGCGTATCCCGAATGGATGCCCCGCTGATCGAACGCACGATCCCGAGCACCGGGGAACGCATCCCGGTGCTCGGGCTGGGTACGTTCGGTGCGTTCGACGTCCCGCCGCGATCCTCGACGATGGACACGTTGTCCGACGTGTTCGCGCTGTTCGACAGCCGCGGCGGCCGGGTCGTGGATTCTTCGCCGATGTATGGTGACGCAGAGTCGGTGGTGGGTGCACTCAGGCTGGAGCGAAAGGTGGACGACGGCCTGTTCATCGCCACCAAGGTCTGGACCCAGGGCCGGCGGGAAGGCATCGCGCAGATGGAGCGCTCGATGAAGCGGCTGCGCGCACCCCGCATCGACCTGATGCAGGTGCACAACCTGGTCGATGTCGATACCCATCTCGACACGCTGGAAGCCTGGAAGCAGGAAGGGCGCATCCGCTACATCGGCATCACGCATTACCATGGCGGCGCATTCGCGGCGCTGGAGAAGCTGTTGCGCAACCGGTCGATCGATTTCGTTCAGTTCAACTACCACGCGCTCGACCGCGAGGCCGAGCAGCGGCTGCTGCCGGCTGCCGCCGACACCGGCACCGCCGTGCTGGTGAACCGTCCGCTCGGCCAGGGCGACCTGGTGCGCCGGACGCGCGGGCGCCCGCTGCCCGCGTGGGCCACGCGCGCCGGCTATCGCAGCTGGGCGCAGCTCGCGCTGGGCTTCGTCATCGCGCACCCGGCCGTCACGTGCGTGATCCCGGCCACCGGCAACCCTGAACACATGGCCGACAACTTCGACGCCGCCTCGGCGACGGTCGAGCGGCCGGCACCCGATGCAGCCTTCGCGCGCCGTGTCGCGCAGGCGCTGGCATCCGCATGAACCTGCCTGCACGCACGCCGGTGCATGCCAGCGGCCGGCTCGCCGGGATGCTGCTCGCGGTGCTGGCGCTGCTGGTGATGACCGGCTGCTCGTCGGGTATCCGCCTGGGCTACAACCAGGCCGAGACGCTGGTCAACTGGACCCTGTCCGATTACGTCGAATTCGAACCGCACCAGCGCGACCTGTTCGGCCAGAAGTTCCGGGCGCTGCACGACTGGCACCGGCGCGAACAGCTGCCCGAGTACGCACGGCTGCTGCGCGAGGCCCGCACGCGCGTCGAGAACGGCCTGTCGCGCGAGGACATCGACTGGATCATCGCGCACAGCCGGGGCCGGCTCGAAGCCCTGGTGGAACAGGGCGCGGGGGATGCGGCAGACCTGATGCTGTCGCTCACGCCGGAACAGGTGAAGGAACTCGAGCGCGCGTTCGTGCGCGCCAACCAGAAGACCGCGCGCGCGTGGGGCGTGGGCAGGCCTGTCGCGGAACAGCAGAAGAAGCGTGCCGACCGGCTGGTGGCACAGGTGGAACGGTTCACCGGCAGGCTGAGCCGCGAGCAGGCCGAGCGCGTGGCCGAGATGGCGAACACGCTGCCGCTGAACACCGAGCAGCGATTTGCCGAGCGCCAGCGGCGCCAGCGTGAGCTGCTCGCGGCGTTGCAGTCGGGGCGCAGCCGGGCCGAGATGGCGGCCTGGTTCCGCCAGTGGGCGCCGAACTGGGAACGAGGCCGGGATCCGGCGGCCGCGCGCAGTGCGAAGGCCGCGGCGGAACAGCGTTCGCAGGTCTTCGCCGACATCGACCGCCTGCTCACGCCCGCCCAGCGGCGCCAGGCGATGGACCGCCTGCAGGCCTTCTCGGAAGACTTCATTGCACTGAGCGGAACGGGCGCTTCGCGCCAGCAGCGCGCGTCGAACTGACCCGGAAGGAGCCTCCGGGCGCCGGTGTATCATTCGCCTCCCGGCAGGCCTGCCACCGCGCACGCCGCCCTTCCATGCAGGAGCCTTCCATGGGCCATATCGATCCCCAACTCCCGTACGCCTCGCAGCGCAGCCCGGTGTTCGCGCGCAACATGGTGTCCACGTCGCAGCCGCTCGCCGCACAGGCCGGCCTGCAGATGCTCGCCCGCGGCGGCTCCGCCATCGACGCGATCATCGCCACCGCGGCGACCCTCACCGTGGTCGAGCCGTGCAGCAACGGCCTCGGGTCGGACGCGTTCGCGCTGGTCTGGGACGGTTCGAAGATGCATGGCCTGAACGCCTCGGGACGTTCGCCGGCGGCATGGACCCCCAGGTATTTCGAGAAGTACAACGGCAAGATGCCCGAGCGCGGCGTCGATGCGATCACCGTGCCGGGCTGCATCTCGGCCTGGAAGATGCTGCACGACAAGTGGGGCAAGCTGCCGTTCGCAGACATCCTCGAGCCGGCGATCCGCTACGCGCGCGACGGCTACCTCGTCACCCCGACCATCGCGAAGCTGTGGGCACAGTCGGTCGACGAACTGCAGACCTATCCCGGCTGGAAGGACGGCTTCATGCCCAGCGGGCGGGCGCCGAAGGCCGGTGAACTGTTCCGCTATCCGGACCAGGCCAAGACGCTCGAGCTGATCGGCAGGACCGGCGGCGAGGCCTACTACCGCGGCGAACTCGCCGAGAAGATCGCCGCCTGGATCAAGCAGAACGGCGGCGTGATGGACGCCTCCGACCTCGCTGCGCACGAGGCGAACTGGGTCGAACCGATCCACATGGACTACAAGGGCTACCGCCTGCACGAGATCCCGCCCAACGGGCAGGGCATCGGTGCGCTGATCTCGCTGGGCATCCTCGGCTACCTGAACCCCGGCCAGTTCGCCTGCGACTCGGCCGACCATGTGCACATGCAGATCGAGGCGATGAAGCTCGCCTTCGCCGACATGTACCAGTACGCGGCCGATCCGGCGGCGATGAAGGTCACCCCGGCGCAGATGCTCGACTCGGCCTACCTGCAGGAGCGCAGCCGGCTGATCGACATGAAGCGCGCGAAGGACCCCGGCCATGGCGACCTGCCGCGCGGCGGCACCGTCTACCTGACCGCCGCCGATTCGTCCGGCATGATGGTGTCGTTCATCCAGTCGAACTTCAAGGGCTTCGGTTCGGGCGTCGTCGTGCCCGGCACCGGCATCAGCCTGCAGAACCGCGGCTGGGGCTTCAAGCTGGTCAAGGGCCATGCGAACGAAGTCGGCCCGCGCAAGCGTCCGTTCCACACGATCATCCCCGGCTTCATCACGAAGGACGGCAAGCCGGCGATGAGCTTCGGCGTGATGGGCGGCTCGATGCAGGCCCAGGGCCACTCGCAGATGATGCTGCGCGTCGCCGACTACGGCCAGAACCCCCAGGCGATGGCCGACGGCCCGCGCTGGCGCGTCGACGACGGCCTGAAGGTCGCCCTCGAGCATGCGGTCCCCGCCGAGGTCGTCGAAGACCTGCGCAAGCGCGGCCACCAGATCACCGTCACCGAACGCGGCTCGACCGACTACGGCCGCGCCCAGATCATCCAGAAGCTCGACGACGGCTACTGCGCCGGCTCCGAGCCCCGCTGCGACGGCCAGGCCGTCGGCTTCTGACCACAATCCGGGTCAGAGACGATTTTCCAGGCGGGCGACCAGCGCCGTCGAAAATGGGGTCAGACACCAATTCAAAAAATGGTGTCTGACCCCATTTTGTTTGCCAGGCAGGTCGCCAGCGTGCACCGCTGTCGTCCTTCCGAATCGAAGTTTTCCGGCGCGAGCCAGCGTTGGTATCCCGACTTCAGCGCAGGCCACTCATGGTCGAGGATCGCGAACCACGCGGTATCCCGGTTCTCGCCCTTGATCACCATGTGATGGCGGAACACGCCTTCCGGACGGAAGCCGAAGCGCAGCGCGGCCCGCTTCGAGGGCTCGTTGCGGTTGTCGCACTTCCATTCGTAGCGTCGATAGCCCAGCTGGTCGAACACGTACTGCGCGAACAGGAACTGCGCCTCGGTCGCCAGGCGCGTGCCGGCGATGCCCGGCCCCCAGTAGATGTTGCCGATCTCGATCACGCCATGCTCGGGCGTGATGCGCATGAGCGCCTGGCGGCCGCCGGCACGGCCAGTGGCAACATCGACCACCGCAAAGGCCATCGGATCGTTCGTCGCGCGGCTGCGTTCGATCCAGCGCGCGAGGTCGGACCGGTCCACGGGCGGATGGTCGAACAGGAAGCGGAAGCGCTCGGCGACGTCGGGCACTGAGCTGGCCGCGTGCAGCGCGTCGCCATGCACGGAATCATCGACAGGCTCCAGGCGCACGTAGCGGCCGTTCAGGACGATGCGCTGCGGCAGCGGGCGCGGCAGCGACTGCAAGACTGGCCGATCCAGCGCCGCCCCGCTCACGAGGCCTGCGTTGCCTCGGCGGCTCCGGCGGGCACGGCCGGTGCCGACGCCGCCGTGGCGAGGATCGCGCCGACCAGGTTCTCGATCATCGCCCGCGGGATGTTGCGCGTGATGAACACCAGCCGGCTGCGATGGTCCGTGCTCGGCCAGGCGTCGAGCGTGACCGGCGGATGGAACAGGTGCTGCACGCCCTGCACCACCACCGGGCCGGGCTCGCCCTCGATGTCGAGCAGGCCCTTCACGCGCAGCAGGTCGGGCCCGCGCAGCGAGGTCAGCACCTCCATCGCGACCGAGAAGGTCTTCCACGAGAACGGCGTGTCGTAGTACAGGCAGAACGAATCGACGCCCGCGGTGTGCTGCCCCTTCGGCAGCTTGCGCGCCGGGGCGCCGGCCACCAGCCGGCCACCCGGGATCGCCGAGGCCGAACCCGCGCCCTGCACCGGCACGAACGATTCGCTGCCCAGCCAGTTCTCGATCGCCTTTTCGGACGCCGCGCGGTGGCGCACGCCGACATCGACCAGGAACGACGGGTCGAGGTCGCCCATCACGCAGCGGATGATCGCCGCATGCGGGTTCAGCTCCCGCAGCCGTGCCTCCAGCAGTTCGACCTCGGCCGGATCGGCGAGGTCGGTCTTGGTGATCACCAGCCGGTCGGCCACCGCCGCCTGCTTCACCGGCTCTTCCAGCGTGTCGAGCTGTTCGTTGCCATTGACCGCGTCGACCAGCGTGATGATCGCGTCGAGCGTGTAGGTGTTGCACACGGAGGTGTCGGTGATCATCGTGTGGATCACCGGCGCCGGATCGGCCAGGCCGGTGGTCTCGATCACCACCCGGTTGAAGTCGATGGTCTCGCCGTTGCGGCGCTTCATCCACAGGTCGACCAGGGTCTCCTGCAGGTCGCCGCGCACCCGGCAGCACAGGCAGCCGTTGTCGAGCACCATCATCTGCTCGCTCGAGGTCTGCACCAGGTCGTGGTCGATCGACTGTTCGCCGAACTCGTTGATGATCACCGCGACCCGGTTCATCCCGGGATGCCGCAGCAGCTTGCCCAGCAGCGTGGTCTTTCCGCTGCCGAGGAAACCGGTGATCACCGACACCGGTATCTTCGCCGCTGCGTTCATGCCGATGCTCCTAGAACGTCGTCTCGAGGATGTAGATGCCACCCGCGAGCCGGTCGACCGTGTACACCAGCCGGTTCTCGTCGACCCAGATGTCGTTCATCTGCGCGGCGCCGGCGGGCGACAGCGCCGGGGCGGCCGGCACGTAGTAGCCGATCTCCTGGGGCTGGTAGGGGTTCTTCGTGTCGTAGATGCGCACGCCGCCGTTGAACATCGCGCAGTAGATGATCTCGTCGGAGCAGTGCGAGGTCTCGACCGGCACGTTGTCGTGCACGTTGTGCGCGCCGAAGCGGCCGCCGCGCTTGCTGAACGTTTCCACCGGCGGCATCGGCAGGGTGCTGATCGAAGTCGGGTAGCGCTCGTCCTTCACGTCGAGCATGTACACCAGCATCGGCCAGTCCTTGGCGCCGTCCACGGTGCTCTCGTCGCTCATCACCATCAGGTCGCGGCTGAACAGCGGCATCAGCGAATGGTGGAAGGACGGACGGTGCGTCCAGCGCGAGACCATCTTCGGGTTGGTGCGGTCGCTGATGTCGAGGATCACCGCGCCGTAGTCGATGTAGCCGAGGTAGGCGCGGTCGGGGCGCTGCGGCCAGACGCAGGTGTTGTGCACGCGGTAACCGACACGGCCGAGTTCCGAGCCGCCCGGATCGGTGCGCCAGGTCTCCTTGTCGCCCTTCTTCGTGCCCGGCGCCCACCAGCGTCCGACCTCGGTCGGCTTGGACAGGTTGCTCACGTCGATGATGCGGTAGATCTGGTCGTCGCGCGGATCGTGCGGCTCGAAGTCTTCGGCGCCCGAGGAGATATGCACCGTCTGGCCGTCGACGAACCACACCATGTGGACGCCACGCGAATGCGGACCCGAGCAATCGAAGAAGCTGATCGACTTCGGCTCTTCCGGCTTGCTGATGTCGAACAGTTCGAAGCCGGCCGGCTTCGCGCCGAGGTCGCGCGTCTGGTAGGCCACGCACATCACGTCGCCGACCACGTCGAGGGAATTGGACCGCACGCGCGAATGCGGCAGCTGGGTCTGGATCACCACCTTCGGCTTGCGCGGGTCGGTGACATCGATGCCGGTGAAGTTGGTCGGCGCCGACTCGTGCGCGACCCAGAGGATGCGGCGACCGTCGCGCGTCTTCTGGATGCTGATGCCCTCGCCGACGTTGCCGTTGCCGTTGAGCTCGTGCGCGCCGAGGAGCTTCATGTTGAAGGCCATTTCCCGGCTCGGTGACGAGCCCCCGCCCAGGTTGCCGCTGATCGCCATGTCCTGCTCCCCCATCATTGATCTTCGTGGAGCGTAGAGTTTAGTCGATCGCGCTGCATCGGGTCGGTCCACGCACGGCCATCCGGCTGCCCGATCGCGCCTCGGGTGCGCGCATTCAGGAGCGGCGCAACCCCGTCGTCGACCGCGGGGCAGGGGCGGTCGGCACATGCGGGGAGAGGCTCCACGAACGACGGGGGGGCCTCTCGGCCCCCCCGGGTTCCTGCATCACTTCATTCGCTGCGACGCTCGCCGTCCGATATTTTTTGTGGATGCCGGGACGGCTGGGTGCGCGGCGGGTCACATGTTCGGCGCAACTGCGTGCACCTTCTTCTCTCCAACGACCTCCTCCTGCTGATCGTGGTCCGAGTGCCCTGCCGTTCCGTCGTGCGGGTGCGTTGCAGACCGGCACCTTGCACTTCATCAGCAGTGACCCCGAAGCCGATCGAATGCTACACCTGCGTTCTGGCGAAAACAATCTGTTTCCAAACGCGGTCACGCACCGTTCAAGTGCAGACCCGGCTTTGCTGTACCGCACCAGTTCCATCGGGCGTCGACGAACCGATGTGGATCGTCTGCCCAAGGACACATGCGCGATGCGTTTCCGCTGGGCACTCGTCCACGCACGGGCCTCGGAGGCACAAAAAAAGCCGTGCCTGCCACTGGGGCAGGCACGGCTTCGTGCTGCGCCGCATCAACCAAACGGTCAGAACGCCGGCTTGCTCTTGGCTTCCTCGAATCGCCGCACGCCCGCGATGATCTCGGCCTTGGCCGCCTCGGGGCCTTCCCAGCCGTCGATACGAACCCACTTGCCGGGCTCGAGGTCCTTGTAGTGCTCGAAGAAGTGCCCGACCTGCGCCAGCATCAGGGGGGCGACATCGCCCGGGGCCTTCACCGTCGAGTACAGCGTGCAGACCTTTTCGATCGGCACCGCGAGCAGCTTGGTGTCCTCGCCCGCTTCGTCGGTCATCTTCAGCATGCCGACCGGACGGCAACGCACCACCACGCCGCTGATCAGGGGGTACGGACTGAGCACCAGCACGTCCACCGGATCGCCGTCGCCGCACAGGGTATGCGGAATGTAGCCGTAGTTGCACGGATAGCGCATGGACGTCGACATGAAACGGTCGACGAACATCGCGCCGGTCTCCTTGTCGACTTCGTACTTCACCGGATCCGCGTTCATCGGAATCTCGATGATCACGTTGAACTCTTCGGGCAGCAGCTTCCCGTAACCGACTCTGTCCAGGTTCATCGCTTCACTTCTTCGCGGCCAGGGTTTCGCCGGCGACGCCCCACTGGGTGCGCGGCACTTCCTGGATGGTGATCCAGACCGAATCGGGCGGTACGCCGACGGTCTCGGTGAACGCCTGGGTGACGCGTTCGATCAGCTTCGCCTTCTGTTCGTCGGTGCGGCCGGGGGCCATGTAGATCTGTGCGAGGGGCATTGGAGTGACTCCGCTGGGTTGTTGGACCAGCTCGATTATCCCGCACTGCCGCATCCTGCGTCGTGCATCCGTCACGATTTTGCATCCGCGCCGGCGCTGCGCCGCACCGCCGTGTTGCGCGTCATTGAACGGCCATCCCGCTGTCACATGACTGCAAGGGCACTGTCACGAATGGCCCCTACCCTCGGGAACGATGTTGCCAAAGCCGCTGCAACAGGCCTCCCGGCCTGCGCGACGTGCCCGAATGAACACGACCGGAGACCCTCCATGAATGCCGCCCGACGCCACGCAATGGCCTCCATCACCGCCCTCGCGGTTGCTGCGCTGTTCAGCGCTCCGCTGCTCGCGCAACCGCAGATCCCGGCCGGCCGTGCAGCCGGCACGCCGTTCCTCGACACCAGCATCGTCGCGCTGAAGGTCGGGGGCTGGAACCCGTTGACCCCGAATCTCGGCATCGTCGAGAACGTCAACCGCGGCAACGGCCTGACCGACACCGCCTCGGTCGTGTTCCTGCAGGAATACGCCAGGGCCGGCACCAGCTTCACCCGGCGCCTCGATCCGATAATCCTGCCGCATGTCGCGACGAGCAGCGGAAACCGCGCGCTCACGCTGGCCAGCAACTCCGGGTCGGAAGGCGCGTTGCGCCGCTCCGCGGACGGGCAGTTCCTGACCCTGGCCGGCTACAACCAGTCGCAGCCGACGACGCTGATCGCGGCGTCCTCGCCCGCCGGCAACTCGCCGCCGCTCGGCAACGCCATCGCGCCCTCGGCAGCCCAGGGCGCCAAGTTCGATCCGGCGGTGGTCAACCGCACCCTCGGCCGCGTCGACGCGCTGGGCAACGTGAACACCACCACCGTGATGAACAACGCGTACAGCGGCGACAACATCCGCTCTGCGGTCAGTTCGAACGGCCAGCAGTTCTGGACCTCCGGCAACATCGCGGGCAACGCGCAGAACGCCACCGGTGGCGTGCGTTACGCAGAACTGGGCGGGTCGACGTCGATACAGATCGACGGCGCCGGCGGGGCAGGCCTGCTCACCTCCAACATCAACCGGGTCGACATCCAGAACGGGCAGCTGTATGCATCGACCCGGCAGAACGCCAACAACGGCATCTGGGCACTGGGTACCGGGACGCCGACCGGTGCCGTCGACGCCACCCGGCTGTTCAACTACAACACCCTGGTGAGCGCGGCGACCGGGCGGACCGTTGCCTCCGGGAACAACCAGAACTCGGCGACCATGTTCCAGGGCCCGTACGACTTCTTCTTCTCGAACGACAACACCGTCTATGTCGCCGACTCGATCCTGGGCATCAGCAAGTTCACCCGCACCGGCAGCCTCTGGGGCTACAGCTACACCTTCGCCCGCACCGGCGGCGTGCAGAACGACGGCAGCAACGGCCAGGCGAAGCAGGCCGGCGGCGCCACCGGCCTGGCCGGGATGGTGCTGGCCAACGGCAGCGTGATGCTGTTCGGCACCGGCGGCTTCAGCGGCACCCCGGTCGATGGCACGCTCGATACATTCGGCGGCAACTACCTGTTCTCGATCGAGGACACCGGCGCCAACGCCGAACTGAACATCCTCGACATCGCCGGAGCCAACGAGCACTTCAAGGGCGTGGCGCTCGCGCCACTCGCTGCGACGGTGATCCCGGTGCCTCCGGCCATCGCCCTGATGCTGGGCGGCCTCGGGCTGCTGGGCGCAGCCGGATGGCGCCAGCGCAGGACCGCCACTGCCTGAGGGCCCGCCGGGCGCCCGGCACCGGCGGTCGGGCGCCTACTCCGGCTTCGCGCCGGAATCCTTCACGATCCGGGACCAGGTCACCATTTCGCGCTTGAGTGCGGCCGCGAATTCCTCCGGAGTGCTGGCGATCACGTCTGCACCTTCGGCCTCCAGGCGTGCACGCACGTCCGGCAGGCCCACCACTTCGCGCAGGTCGCGGCCGAGCCGGTCGACGATCGCCCGCGGCGTGCCGGCGCGCACCACGATGCCCTGCAGGGCGGAGAGGTCGTAGCCCGGCAGGGTCTCGGCCATCGCCGGCACGTCGGGCAGCATGCGGTTGCGTTTCGCGCTGGTGACGGCGACGGCGCGGATCCTGCCCGCCTTCATCTGCGGTGCCGCCGACAGCGCGGTGGTGAACAGCATGGTGATCCGGCCGCCGAGCAGGTCGGTGATCGCCGGCGGGATGCCCTTGTACGGCACATGGATCATGTCGATCTTCGCCATCGAACGCAGCTGCTCGGCCGACAGGTGCGGCGCCGACCCGGCGCCCGGCGACGCGTAGGTGAGCTCTCCCGGCTTCGCCCGTGCCGCGGCGAGAAGATCCTTGACGGTGACGATCGGCGACGTGGCACTGACCACCACGATGTTGGGCTGCGCGGTCAGCTGGATCAGCGGCGTGAAGTCGCGCACCGGATCGTACGGCAGCTTCCCGTAGAGGCTGGGGTTGATCGCGAACGTGGTGGTGATCAGCAGCAGCGTGTGGCCGTCAGGCGCGGCCTTGGACGCGATCTCGGTGGCGACGATGGTCGCCGCCCCGGGCCGGTTGTCGACGATCACCGGCTGGCCCCAGCGTTCCGACAGGTGCTGGCCCATCTGCCGTGCGGTGAGCTCGATGCCGCCGCCGCCGGAGAACGGATTGATCATGCGCACCGGCCTCACCGGGAAGGTGGCCGATGCAGCACCGCCCTGCGCAACCGCTGGCGCGGCAGGCAACAGCAGCACGGCGAACAATCCGCCCGCGGCCATCGCCGCCCCTAACTCGCTTGACCGACCAGTGATTACCACCGTTTCTTCTCCTGCCTGATGTGTGGGGTCGAATGTTCCGGCGCAGCGTCGCCCTACCAGGCGAGCGCATACCCTTCCCGCCGCGGATCGGCACCTGCATGCAGCTGCCCGCTCTCGTGGCGCATGATCGCGCAGACGGCCGCCGTCACCGCCGACCATTTCGGCCAGGTCTCGACGTCATGGCCCCGGCTGCGCATCGCCTCGAACACCTCCGGCGACAGGTCGGTCTCCAGGCCGAGGCGGCCGGGCCGGTACTCGTGCGGCGCGAACGAATTGGGGAAGTTGTAGCTCGCGAAACGCGGCACTTCCACCGCCTGCTGCATGGTCATGCCGAACTCGACCACGTTCAGGAACACCTGCAGCATGCCCTGCGACTGCACGTCGCCGCCCGGGGTGCCGAAGGCCATGAACAGTTCGCCGTCGCGGAAGGCGAGCGACGGATTGGGCGTCAGGCGCGGCCGCTTGCCCGGCTTCACCTCGGCGGCATGGCCGGGCTCGAGCCGCGACTGGCAGCCGCGCCCGGAGATCGCCAGCCCGGTGCCGGGGATGATCGGCGTGTCGTACTGCGGATCGGACAGCGTGGCCGAATACGCGTTGCCATGGCGATCGACCGTGCAGCCGTAGATGGTGTCCATCGACATCTGCGTACGGCTGCGCGTGATCGAATACTTCGGTTCGGAGGAACCGGTGCGCTTCACCTCGCCCACCGGGCCCGGATCCGGCATCTTCGGGAACGCCCGCGCCGGGTCGATGCGCGCGCGCTGCAGCACCGCGTAGGCGTCCGACAGCATCGTCGCCGACGGCACCTGCACGAACTTCGGGTCGCTGACATAGGCCTCGCGGTCGGCGAACGCGAGGTTCAGTGCACCGGCCACGGTGTGCACGTAGTCGGGCGAGTTGTGGCCGAGCGCGCGCAGGTCGTAGCCGTCGAGGATCTTCAGCGATTCCAGCAGCACGATGCCCTGGCACCAGGCGTCGCAGCTGTGCACCTCGTAGCCGCGGTAGTCCACCTTCAGGCTGTCCTCGACCGGCACTTCCCAGGCGGCGAGGTCGGAGCGGCGCATGAAGCCGCCGTTCTCGACATGGTACTTCTCGATCGCATCGGCGATCGGGCCGTCGTAGAAGAAGTCGCGCGCGGCGCGCAGCTTGCGGTCGCGGTCGCCGCGCGCGTGGCGCTCGGCCTCGATCATGCCGCCGATCGATTTCGCAAGGTCGGCCTGGCGGATCACCTCGTTGTGGCGCAGCGCGCGGTCGCCCGGTGCGTTGAACACCTTGTGGTTGTCCGGCCAGCGCGCGTTCTGTTCGTACACGTACTCGAGGTTGCTCGCGAGCAGCGGGAACACCGCGAAGCCGTCGCGCGCGAGTTCCATCGCCGGCGTGGCCGCCTCCTCGAAGGAGATCGTGCCCCAGCGCCGCAGCGCCTCGATGTGCGTCCCGGGCGCGGCCGGGATGACGGTCCGCAGCAGGCCCTCGGGCACATGCTTGCCGTTGCCCGCAGCGATGATCTTCGCGACGTCGGTGGCCGCCGGCCAGTAGCCCAGCCCGGCCAGGCTCACCACGCGACCTTCCTCCTTCAGGTAGATCAGCG
>JAIENF010000190.1 GCA_019751575.1 Burkholderiales bacterium | reverse complement strand
TGGCGCGCCCCGCAGCCTGCCGTTCCGCGCCCTGCTCTGGCGGGTCGTGCTGAAGCTGCTGGGGCTGGGCCGCAGGCATGAGGAAGGCGGCACCGCGCCCTGGTCGCAGCCCACCGCCGCCGGCACCGGCACCACCGATGGCGGCGAGCTCACCGCCGCCGAGCGCGCAGACGCCGAACAGCAGGTCAAGCGCTTCGAACAGGAGCTGCCGCGCGTCGCGGTCACGCTCAGGCAGTGCATCCGCACGATGCACGCCGCCTATCACAGGGCCGCGCGGGGCCTGCCCCTGTCGATCGAGACGCTGGACCCGATCGTCACGCAGATCGTCGACGATGTGCTGCAGAACCAGGACGCGACCCTCTGGCTGTCGCGCCTGCAGTCGCACGACCAGACGGCCCATGCGCGGGGAATGCAGGCTGCAGTCTACATGGCACACCTGGGCTCGCATCTCGGCCTGCCGCGCGAGGAGCTCGAACGACTCGCCCTCGCCGGCGCACTGCTGGACATCGGCAAGATGCGCGTCCCGGCGGCGATCCTCCGCAAGCCTGGCGTGCTGGACGAGGGTGAAATGCAACAGGCGCGGTCGCACGTGGAACTCGCGCTGCAGCTCCTGGACGCGTCCGGCGGCGTGGACGGCCGGGTTCGCCAGGCGATCGAGCGCCACCATGAACGGGAAGATGGCAGCGGATACCCCGGCAGGATGGTGGGCGACGCCATCGGCCTGTATGGGCGCATGGCCGGCATCGTCGACACCTTCCTTGCGCTGAGCGGCGTGCGCCCCTATGCCCCGCCGCAGCCGATGGACGATTGCCTGCGGGTCCTGCTCAAGGGCCGCGGCACCCTGTTCCACGCGCCACTGGTCGAGCACTTCATCCAGATGATCGGCCTGTACCCGGTCGGCAGCCTCGTAGAGCTGTCGACCGGCGAGGTGGCCGCCGTCCTGTCGCACAACCGTGTCCGCCGCCTGCGGCCCCGGGTGCTGCTGATGGTCGGCGCGGACGGCGTCCCGATGTCCCGTCCGTCGCCGCTCGACCTCCTGTATCGGCCGCGGGACGCCGCAGGCGAAGAGATACGCATCGTCCGCGGGCTGCCGGTCGGATCGCACGGCATCAAGGCAAGCGACCTCTTCGCCGCGACCGTTCCATGATGAGCGGGTCCGCTGCCGGGGCGCGGTCGGCAAGGCGCTTCACGATCGCCGGGGCACAACTGCAGGCGCACCTGCTGCAAACGGCACGGGCGCACGCGACAGGCGAGCCCTCCTTCGCCGTCCTGGCCATCCGCCTTTCGTGTGCCGGCGTCCCGAACCTCGACTATCGGCCCGATGTCGATGAGCAGCTCGTCCGGCATGCGCTGCAGATCCTTGGCGGGATATTGCGTCCGGACGATCGCGTCACGGTGATCGGACCCGCCGAGCTGATCGTGGTCCTGTCGAACCTGCCGAGCCCCGAGCATGCGGAACTGGGGGCCGCACGCCTGGTGGCGGAATACGAAGAGCCGATGCTTTTCGGCACGAAACCTGCGCAGGCGAGGCCGACGATCGGCATCGCGATCGGCACGCCGGGCATGCTGCACCCCGAGGACCTGGTCCGGCACGCCCGCACCGCTGCGCGCAAGGCCATCAGCGCAGGCTCGGGTTACGTGTTGCACAAGGCCGCAGATGAAGCACGTTCCGGGGAGGGCCTGGAACCTGCCCTGCGCGCCGCGGTTGCCGCGAACGGATTCCACCTCGTGTTCCAGCCGCAGGTGGACCTTGCGAGCGGGGAGCCGGTCGCGACCGAGGCACTCGCGCGCTGGCACGGGACGCCCCATCACCTGGTGCCGCCGGACGTGTTCATTCCACTCGCAGAACGCTGTGGCCTGCTGCCAAGCCTCACCCATTGGGTGCTGAACAACGCCCTGCGCCAGCAGCGCCAGCTCCTCGATGCCGGGCTGCGGGGGAGCATGGCCATCAACGTGTCGCCAGTGGACCTTCGCGAACGCGATTTCTGTGAACTGGTCGACCAGGCGCTGCAGACCTGGTCGATACCCCCTGGCGATGTCACGCTCGAGATCACCGAGACGGCACCGGTCCACGATCCTCGTGAGGTAGTACCGCTGCTCGAACGCCTCAAGCGGGTCGGCGTGCAGCTCTCGATCGACGATTTCGGCACCGGCTACTCTTCGCTGGCGCTGCTGCGGCAACTGCCGGTCGATGAAGTCAAGATCGACCAGCAGTTCGTGCGGGGGCTGCTTGCATCGAAGCAGAAGATGGACATCGTGCGCACCACGCTTGCCCTCGCCGCGAACTTCGGACTGCGCACGGTCGCCGAAGGCATCGAGGACGAGGCCACGCTCCAGGTGCTGCGCGACATGGGTTGCGAACTCGGGCAGGGCTATGGAATCGCCCGCCCGGCCGATGCCGAAACAGTGACCCGCTGGTTGCGGGACCACGGCCGCGCAGGCCGAAGAGGGGACGGTGCCGCCCCGGCCGGCGCGCCGGCGGCCCAGGCCCGCGACGACCCTGCGGGCGCGGTGGAGGGGACGCGGGTGAACAACCAAGCCCGGTGGATGGCCTGCGGGCGGGACGGCAGGGACACATGAACCGTTCGGGAAGCGCGACCGACGTCCTCCACCGGGGGACATCCTGAGGAATCCCGTGTCCGACGGCAATGCGATCGTCCGCAAGGCACTGGCCGTGGTCAGGCCCTGCTTCCGGCTGGACTTCGCCGATGGCATCCACGGCGTCCCGCACTGGAGCCGGGTGTGGTTCCATGGACGCACGCTGGCCGCGAAGCTCGACGTGAACCCGGCCATCCTCGCGTGGTTCGCGTTCCTGCACGACAGCCAGCGGCACAACGACAACCATGATCCGCGGCACGGATCGCGCGCCGCGGACTTTGCGTCGCGGTTGCGTCGCGACGGCGTGATCCAGGAGTTGTCCGACCGCGAGTTCGAGCATCTGTGCGAGGCGATGCGCCTGCACAGCGACGGCCACACGACCGGCGAGCCGGCGATCCTCGCATGCTGGGACGCCGACCGGCTCGACCTCGCCCGGGTGGGCATCGAGCCCGACCCTGTCCGTCTGTGCACCGGGCCGGCGCGGCAGGCGCAGGTAATCGAAGTGGCGATGCGGATGGCGGTCGGCCGCCGACGGCGAATCCAGCCTCGCTCCTGACCGAGGTGCCGCCCCTCAGTCCTTCAACAACTCCCGGGCGATCAGCGACCGCTGGATCTCGGAGGTCCCCTCGTAGATGCGCGTGATCCGCACGTCCCTCGCCATCGTCTCGATGCCGAAGTCGCGCATGTAGCCGATGCCGCCATGCAGCTGGATCGCCGCGTCGGCCACACGTCCGGCTGCCTCGGTCGCATGCAGCTTGGCCATCGATGCCTCGATCGTGCCGCGCGCGCCGCTGCGGATGGTGTCGATCGCACGCTGGACCAGCAGGCGCGACGCGTCGCGCGAGAGCGCCATGTCGGCGAGCATCCACTGCAGGCCCTGGTAGGCGGCGAGCTTGCTGCCGCCCTGCTCGCGCGTCTTCAGGTAGTCGACGGTGCGCTCGATCAGCCGGTCCATGATCCCGCAGCAGCGCGCGGCGACGGTGACCCGTCCGGCGGTCAGCGTCTTCAGTGCCTGCACGTAGCCCATGCCCTCGGGACCGAGCAGGTTGGCGGCGGGCACTTCGCAGTCCTGCATGATCACCGGCGCGGTGCCGCAGCCGTGCATGCCCATCTTGCGCTCGTTCGGGCCGACCGACAGGCCCGGGAAGTCGCGCTCGACGATGAACGCCGAGATGCCCTTGGCGCCCTTCGAGCGGTCGGTCACCGCCATCACGGTGAACACGTTGGCGATGGTCGCGTTGGTGATGTAGATCTTCTCGCCGTTGAGGATCCACCTGTCGCCCTGCTTCACCGCGGTGGTGCGCATCGCCGCCGGGTCCGAGCCCGCCTGCGATTCGGTCAGCGCGAAGCAGCCGACCCATTCGCCGGTGGCCATGCGCGGCAGGTAGCGCTGCTTCTGGTCGTCGTTGCCCAGGTCGACGATGCCCTTGGTGCTGATGCCGGTGTGGTTGGCGATCACCGTCGAGAAGCCGTAGTTGCTGCGGCCGAGCTCCTCTTCCATCGCGCACTTGCCGGCGAGGTCGAGACCGATGCCGCCGTATTCCTCCGGGATGGTCAGGCCGAACAGGCCCAGGTCGCGCGCCATCTCCATCAGGTCGTCGGGGATGGTGTCGTTCTCCTCGATCCAGCGCGACCGGGTCTCGACCTCGGCCTCGATGAAACGGCGCAGTTCGCGCTTGAGCAGCAGCACGTCGTCGCCCAGCCCGCGGGCGAAACCGAGGTCGGCAGCAGGCATCTCGCCGACCGGCGTCTTCGTGGAGGTGTCGGGTGGGGTCATGGCAGCGGCTCCTGCGGGGTCGGGATCAGGCTTGCGGACAAGGACGGGCTCAGGTCTCGCCGTGCGGCTTCGCCAGCGCGTCGAGCGCGCGCACGCCGCGTCCCTTGTCGAGCACCACCAGCGGGTTGATGTCGAGTTCGGCCAGTTCCTGCTTCAGGTCGATCGACAGCGCGGACAGCTTCAGCAGCACGTCGACCACGGCGTCGACATCCGCCTTCGGCCGGCCGCGCGCGCCGTCGAGCAGCGGGAAGCACTTCAGGTCGTGCAGCATCGACTCGGCCACCGAACGGGTCAGCGGCGCGAGGCGGAACGACACGTCCTTGAACACCTCGGCATGGATGCCGCCCAGGCCGACCATCACCGCCGGCCCGAACAGCGGGTCGTTCTGCACGCCGACGATCAGCTCGGTACCACCAGACACCATTTCCTGCACCGACACGCCATCGATCACCGCATCCGGCGCATATGCCTTCGCGCTGGCGACGATCGCATCGAATGCCGCCTCGACCGCGGCCGCATCCGGCACGCCGATGCGCACGCCGCCGGCTTCCGTCTTGTGTGCGATGCCGGCCGACTGCACCTTCATCACCACCGGGAAGCCGATCTCCTTCGCTGCCGCGACGGCAGCGGCACGGTCCTTCGCCAGCACCTCGCGCGTGACCGGGATGCCGTAGGCCGAGACCAGCGCCTTCGCCTGGTACTCGGCGAGGTCGGCGCTGCGCCCGGCGATCATCGCCTTCGCGTCCGGCCGTTCCAGCTTCAGCACCGGCTCGGCCTTCTCCTTCGCGCGGCGGCGCTGCGCCTCGGCGAAGGTGGTCAGCGCGGCGAGTGCCTTGCCGCAGGACACCGGCGTCGAGAAGCGCGGCACCTTGCCTTCCTTCAGGAGGCGATACGCCTCGGAGGCGAACTTCTCGCGTGCGCTCCAGGCCGCGAGGATCGGCTTGGTCGTGCGCGCGCTCAGTTCCACCAGTTCCTTCGCGCGCTGGGTGGCGATGTCGCCCTGCAACGAGGCGAAGATGACCACGATCGAATCCACCGACGGGTCGTCGACGATTATCTGCATCGCCTGCGCCAGCATCTCGGGGTTGTTGAAGATGCCGGCGGTGATGTCGATCGGGTTCTGCCACGAGCCGAACGACGGGATGATGTCCTTCAGCGCGAGTTCGCTCTCGCGCGTGAGCGGGCCCACCGACAGGCCCGACTCGACGCACTGGTCGGCCATCAGGATGCCGCCGCCGCCCGAGATGGTGACGATCGCCACCCGGTTGCCGGCCGGCCGCTTGTCGCACTCGAACACCTGGGTGTAGTCGATCAGCTCGTTCGCATCGCGCACCCGGATCATGCCGCGCTGGCGGAACGCCGCTTCGTACAGCGCCAGTGCGCCGCCCAGGTTCGCGGTATGCGAGGCGGCCGCGCGCTGGCCGACATCGGTGTTGCCGACCTTCCAGATCAGCACCGGCTTGTCGGCATCGAGCGCCTTGTCGCCGACCTCGAGCAGGCGGTGCGCATCCTTCACGCCTTCCATGTAGGCGCCGATGACCTTCGTCTGCGGGTCCTGGGTGAACCACTCGATGAAGTCGGTGGTGGTGAGGCCCGACTCGTTGCCGGTGCTGACGATGCTGCGGAAGCCCAGGCCCGACTCTTCCGCCAGGATGATCACGCCATAGCCGAAGCCGCCGGACTGGGTGGTCATCGACAGCGACCCCTGGCGGAAGTTGTCGCCGGAGAACGCAGAGCCGAAGCCGGCGTAGACATCGTCGGTGACGCCGATCATGCCCTGGCAGTTCGGGCCGACGACCGCGATCGAGTATTCGCGGGCGATCGCTGCGATCTCCTGCTGCAGCGCGAGGCCTTCCGCACCGGTCTCGGCGAAGCCGGAACTGAAGATGATGCAGAACGGGATGCCCTTCCTGCCGACCTCGCGCAGCATCTGCGGCACGCGCGCGGCGGCGACCAGGATCAGCGCGAGGTCGGGCACCTCGGGCAGCGATTCGACCGACGGATAGCAGCGCACGCCCTCGACCGTGTCGTACTTCGGGTTGACCGGGTACAGCGTGCCCTTGTAGCCGTGCTTGGCCAGCGACCAGGCCGGCTGGCCGCTGATCGACTTCACGTTCTGCGACGCGCCGAGGATGGCCACCGAGCGCGGGTTGAACAACCGTTCCAGGTCGGACCGGCCACCGGTATTGGTCTGCTTGCCCATCGAAAGCTCCTCCGTTATCCCGTCGATGATAGCGGATGGGCCCGGCGCAGACCCGCTAGAATGCTCGGCCCGGCGCGACCCCGCGCCCGGCTGACGGGGATGGCATGCGGGTCCTGGGTATCGAGACATCCTGCGACGAGACCGGCGTCGCGCTGGTCGACGGCGAGCGCGGCCTGCTCTCGCACGCGCTGCACTCGCAGGTCGACCTGCACGAGGCCTACGGCGGCGTGGTGCCGGAACTCGCCTCGCGCGACCATGTGCGCCGGCTGCTGCCGCTGACCCGGAAGGTGCTGGCCGAGGCCGGCTGCACGCTCGCCGACCTCGACGCGATCGCGGTCACCGAGGGCCCGGGGCTGGCGGGCGCGCTGCTGGTCGGCACCAGCGTCGCGCATGCGCTCGGCTATGCGCTGCGCATCCCGGTGATCCCGATCCACCATCTCGAAGGCCACCTGCTGTCGCCGCTGATCTCGGAGCCCGGTCTCGCGTTTCCGTTCGTCGCCTTGCTGGTCTCGGGCGGGCACAGCCAGTTGATGCGGGTGGCCGGCGTCGGCGACTATGAACTGCTCGGCGACACGCTGGACGATGCAGCGGGGGAAGCATTCGACAAGACGGCGAAGCTGCTCGGCCTGGGTTATCCGGGCGGCCCTGCGGTGGCGAAGGCCGCGCTGGACGGCAAGGCCGGGCGCTTCAGGCTGCCGCGGCCGATGATCGCGAGCGACGACCTCGAGATGAGCTTCAGCGGCCTGAAGACCGCGGTGCTGACGCTGATACGGGCGCAGTTGTCGCTCGCCTCGGCACTCGCGCCGGCCACCGTCGCCGACATCGCGGCCGAATTCCAGGAAGCGGTGACCGATGTCCTGTCGGCGAAGTCGATCGGCGCACTCGACCGGACCGGCCTGGACACGCTGGTGGTCGCCGGGGGCGTCGGCGCCAACCTGCGGCTGCGCGAGAAGCTGGACGCGGCGGTGCGGCGGCGCGGCGCGCGCGTGGTGTATCCGCCGGTGGCGCTGTGCACCGACAACGGCGCGATGATCGCCTGGGCGGGCGCGCTGCGCCTGCGCGAAGGCCGCGTGCCTGCCGTGGCATCCGATGGCGGCGCCAGCGGCTTCGGCGTGCGTCCGCGCTGGCCGCTGGATTCCCTGCGACGGCCTTGATCGCCGGGTTCGCCGGATCGTGCGCCGCCGCCGGCCCGTCCGGCTACGGCTGTGCGGTCGGGTCGTCCTTGCCCGGCTTGCCGCCGAAGCCGCTCTCGGTGCCCGACACCAGCTTGCGGATGTTCGAGCGGTGGCGCCACACCAGCAGCACGCCGATCGCCCCGATCGCCGCCAGGTATGCGCCGGGCATGTCGAGCCACCAGGCGAGCGGCAGCGCCGCCGCGGTCGCGGCCAGGGCGGCGAGCGAAGACAGCTTCAGCCCGACCGCCAGCACCAGCCAGATCAGCAGCAGGCCAAGCCCGAGCCACGGGTCGAGCGCGAACAGCACGCCGGCGGCGGTCGCCACGCCCTTGCCACCGATGAAGCGGAAGAACACCGGATACAGGTGGCCGAGGAATACCGCGAGCGCCACCAGCGCGATCGTGGTGTCGGTGAAGCCGTAGGCCGGCGCGAGCCCGTTCGCCAACGCCACCGCCAGCCAGCCCTTCAGGCCGTCGCCGGCCAGCGTGAGGACCGCCGCCGCCTTGCGGCCGGAGCGCAGCACGTTGGTCGCGCCCGGGTTCTTCGAACCGTAGGTGCGCGGATCGGGCAGGCCGAACCCGCGGCTGACGATCACGGCGAACGAGATGGAGCCGATCAGGTACGCAGCCAGGATGATCAGCAGGTCGGCGGTCGTGTCGGGCATCCGTCCAGTGTAGCGCGGCCGCCCGATGCTCGCTAACATCCCCCGGACCATGCCCACCGCGACCGCATCCCTCCCCGCCCCGGACACCATCTTCATCCGGGAACTGCGCCACCAGACGCTGGTCGGGGTCTATCCGTGGGAGCGCGAGGCGACGCAGGCGGTCGAAATCGACATCGACTTCGACCTGCCCGGCCGGCATGCGGCGGACAGCCATGAACTCGCCGACACCATCGACTACAGCAAGGTGGTGGCACGCGTGCGCGCGATCCTCGACGACCATGATGCCCAGCTGCTCGAGGCGCTCGCCGAGCTGATCGCCACCACGCTGCTGCGCGAGTTCGGCATGCCGCGGCTGCGGCTGTCGCTGGCGAAGCTGAACCTGATGCCGGGCGTGAAGAAGCTGGGCATCACGATCGAGCGCCGCCCCGCCTGACCGGGTACCCTGTTTCCGCCGGGTGGCAGCCGGCGATCGTGCGCTGCCGGGTCGCATCGACGAACGGATCGATCTTCGATTGATCTGGATCAAGGATCCGTCATCCACTCGTGCGATGATTATGTCAGTGAACTGACAACCCGCGCGTCGCAGCGTACCGGGCAAGGATACCCATGGCCCTACCGACACTGAGATCCGCCCCTGACGACAGCCCGCGCTCGATCCGCTGGCGGCTGATCCAGCTCTCGCTGGTCTCCGTCCTGCCGCTCGCGCTGGTCACGCTCGGCGTGGCCTGGATCCTCTGGCAGTCCTACACCGACAGCGTGAAATCGAACCTGCGCGACACGGCGGCCGCGATGGCACTTGCCGTCGACCGCGACATCGCGACGGTGCAGGGCCAGTTGAACGCAGTCGCCGCCTCGACCCTGATCGACGAGCGCGACTGGCGAAAACTGCACGCATTCCTGGCATCGATCGCCAGCGAACGGCCCGGTGCCGTGCTGTCACTGGTCAATCGTGATGGGGAGATCGTCCTCCAGAGCAATGTTCCCGTGGGCAAGCCGATGTCCAACCTGTGGCTCCTGGAACGGATCGATGAAAAGGCCCTGTGGCAGGGCCGGCCGTTGCCGCTGAGTTCGCAGGGCCTGACCCGAACGGTCTTTGAATCGGCAGTGCCCGCGGCCAGCGGCCTGTACCTGAGCCTTGGCAGCGGCCAGCCGACGGTCGCGCTGTCGATACCGGTGAAGCGCGACGGGCAGGTCGTGCATGCGCTGACCTACTCGTTCCCCACGGCTTCGCTGCAGGCGTTCCTGGGCGTGTCGGGCACCTACACGCCGCGCCTCGAACTGATCGATCGCGCCGGCCTGGTGATCGCAGGAACCGGGGCGGGTAGTGCCGCCGTGGGCAGCCGGGTCGATGTCGGGGAGGATGTGCCCGGTGCGGCGCCGAGGCCGACCGAGGCCACGCACGCGGTCCCCTTGCTGTCTGCCCGATCGGCAACGGCGCTCACCGGCTGGACGCTTCGTGCGAGCGAGCCGCGCTCGCTCGCGTTCGGACGCATCCGTCAGGCGCTCGGGGCCTGGCTGGTCGGGCTGGTGCTGCTGCTGGCTGGTGCGGTGGTGGCCTCGCTGGAAGTGGCCCGGCGCATCGCTGCCCCGCTGCGCGCGTTGTCCGATGGAATGACCGTCGGCGACGGCGGAACGTTCGTCCCGGTCCGCTCGAACATCGTCGAGATCGATGCCCTGGCCGACCATCTGCAGCGGACGGCGCAGGCCGAGTGCGACCGCCGCGCGGAACTGGAGCGCCGGCTGGATGCCGAGCGGCGGGAACGTGCCGCCAGCGCGCTCGCACGGTCCTATCGCGCACAGGGCGAGTCGTTGCGGGTAGCCCTCGATGCCGGCCAGATGGGTACCTGGCGACTGGATTTCCGCACCGGACGGATCACCGTGGACGCCCGACTGTGCGCCCTCTGGGACCTGGACGCAGCCGACGGCGTACGGACGGACTGCGGCGGCGAGGTGGACGCGACCGTCGTGCTGCAGCGGATCCATCCGGACGATGCGAGCGGCGTGTCGGTCGAGGAGTATCGGGCCATCGACGACGAGCGCGCGTCCCGGCCGTTCAGGGTGGAGTTCCGGGTGCGTACGCGCGACGGCGGATGGCGATGGCTCGCGTCGTACGGCAACCGGCTGCGGGACGCGGAAGGCGCGGTGATCGGCATGATCGGCGTCAACTTCGACGTGACCGCCCGCCACGATGCCGAGCAGGCGTTGCGCGACAGCGAACGGCGGTTCGCGGTGATGGCCGACAACGTCCCGATCATGATCTGGTCGACCGATCCTCAAGGCAGGCTGGAGTTCGTCAACCGCGAATACCTGCGCTACTTCGATACGACCGAACCCGCGGTGAAGTCGATGGGATCGACGATGCAGGTCCACCCTGATGATCTGGCGTCCTATGCCGGCGCCTTCGCGGCCGCGCTGCAGTCGGGCCAGGCGTTCAGCGCATCGGCCCAGGTGCGTGGACCCGGCGGCGAATGGCGATGGATCGAATCCCACGGCACGCCACGCCTCGCCGAGGATGGCCGCATGCTCGGCATGGTCGGTGCCACGCAGGACACGACCGACCGGCACGCGATCGAGAAGGAACGCGAACAACTGCTCGACGCCGAGCGGGCAGCGCGCGCGGCCGCCGAGGACAACATGCGGCAGAAGGACGCATTCCTGGCGACGCTGTCCCATGAACTGCGCTCGCCGCTGGCGGTGATCGTCGGCTGGGGCCAGGTACTGCTCGGGCGACACGGAAAGGGCGATGCCGAACTGGCCAAGGGCCTGCAGCTGATCGTGACCCATGCGTTTGCCCAGTCGCAACTGATCTCCGACCTGCTCGACATGAGCGCCATCACCGCCGGCAAGATGCGGCTGGAGTGGCGGCCGCTCGACCTGAACGAGGTGGTGGACGAGACGGTGGCCGGCCAGCACCCGGGCGCACAGACGCGCGGGATCACGCTGGTGATGGAGCGGGACCGTTCGCCCGTGTTCGTGCGCGCGGATGCGAACCGGCTGCGGCAGATGGTCGGCAACCTGCTGTCGAACGCCCTGAAGTTCACGCCGGCGGGCGGCCATGTCACCGTGCGCGTCAGCGGGAGCGGAAGCGCCGCAGAGGTCTCGGTCACGGACGATGGCCAGGGCATCGACCCCGATTTCGTGCCGCGCCTGTTCGATCGTTTCAGCCAGGGCCGCAGCGCCTCCAGCCGTCGCTACGTGCCGCTCGGGCTCGGCCTTGGCCTGGCCATCGTCCGGCAACTGGTCGAGATGCACGGCGGCCAGGTCCGCGCGCACAGCGACGGACCTGGCCGCGGCTCGACGTTCACGTTCACCCTGCCGCTGCTGGAGGGCTCGGTGGACGGTGCGATGCCCGAAGCGCCGCTCCCGCCCGCGACCGGCCGTCGGCTGCGGGTCTTGGTCGTCGAAGACCAGGAAGGCATGCGCGACTACCTCGTGCGCATCTTCGGCGACGCCGGCATGGACGTGACCGCAGCCTCGTCCGGCGCCGAAGCCCTGCGCCTGATCGAAGCGCGCACGGACAAGCCCCAGTTGCTGGTCAGCGACATCGGCATGCCCGACCTCGACGGCTACCAGCTGGTCCGGCAGGTCCGGGAACGACTCGGGCTCGACGGATCCGCCCTGCCCGCGATCGCGGTGACCGCGTTCTCCCGGGCCGAGGATCGCGATCGCGCATTGCAGGCCGGGTTCCAGGCCCACTTCGCCAAGCCGATCCAGGCCACGCGGCTGATCGAACTCGCGCGCGTGCTGGCCCATGTGCCGCCGAACGAGACGCCGGCGGAACAGCCGGTCTGACCCGGCCGCGTCCGCACCGCTCAGTTGTCGACCACCACCCCGGTGGCCTTCACCAGCCGCGCGTACTTCGCCAGTTCGGAACGCAGGAAGGCGTCGAACTCCTCCGGCGTGCCGCCGCCGATGTCCGTGCCGACCGCGGTCAGCTTCTCGCGGATGCCGGGCTCCTTCAGCACGCGGTTCCCGTCGGCATTGATCTGGTTGATCAATGCACGCGGGGTGGTGCCCGGCGCCATCAGGCCGTACCAGTTGGTCATCTCGAAGCCCTTCAGGCCGAGCTCTTCGAGCGTCGGAACATCGGGCAACTGGCTGGCACGCCGCGGCGTGGTCACCGCCAGCGCACGCAGCTTGCCGCTGCGGATGTGTTCCAGCACCGGGGGCATGGTGTCGAAGTTGAGCGACACGTGGCCGCCGATCAGGTCCTGGATCGCCTGGCCGCTGCCCTTGAACGGCACGTGGATCATCTTCGTGCCGGTGAGGTTCATGAACATCTCGCCTGCGAGGTGCTGCGTGCTGCCGGTGCCGGAGGACGCGAAGGTGAGCGCACCGGGCTTCGACCGCGCGAGCGCGATCAGGTCCTTCACCGACTTCGCCGGCAGCGATGGGTGCAGCACCAGCACGTTTGGCACGTAGCCGACATAGAGCACCATCGACAGGTCCTTCAGCGTGTCGTAGGGCATCCGGCGGAACACGTTGGGCGCGATCGCATTCGAGTTCACATGGCCCATCAGCAGCGTGTAGCCGTCGCCCGGCGCCTTGGCCACGAAGTCGGCGCCGATGGTGCCGGCCGCACCGGCACGGTTCTCGACCAGCACCTGCTGGCCCCAGACTTCGCTCAACCGCTGTCCGAGCACGCGGGCGACGAAGTCGGTGCCACCCCCCGGCGCAAAGCCGACGATGATGCGTACCGGCTTGGCGGGAAACGACTGGGCGGCGACAGGCGGGGCGGCCAGCGTCGACGAGACCGACAGCGCCAGTGCAAGCAGGACG
>JAIENF010000735.1 GCA_019751575.1 Burkholderiales bacterium | reverse complement strand
CGCGGGCGACGAAGTCGGTGCCTCCCCCCGGCGCAAAGCCGACGATGATGCGCACCGGCTTGGCGGGAAACGACTGGGCGGCGACAGGCGGGGCGGGCAGCGTCGACGAGACCGACAGCGCCAGCGCAAGCAGGACGGTGCGAACCATTGGATCTCCTCCGGGCGCCGCGATGCCTCGACGCCATCACTCTGTGGGAACGCCGGTCTGCATGCCGGGTGTCCCGCATCATCGCCCATACCGGCGCCGGCCGGCAACCTTCCCGGCGCGTCGGGGCTCAGCCGCGCGGGTGGTGCTTCCGATGCACGTCCTTCAACCGCTCGCGCGCCACATGGGTGTAGATCTGGGTGGTCGAGATGTCCGCATGGCCGAGCAGCAGTTGCACCACGCGCAGGTCGGCACCGTGGTTCACCAGGTGCGTGGCGAATGCATGGCGAAGCACATGGGGCGAGATCACCTGCGTGATGCCGGCGCTGCGGCCGTGCAGCTTTATCCGGTACCAGAAGGCCTGGCGGGTCATCGCCTCGCCGCGCCCGGTGACGAACAATGCCGTGCTGTGGCGCGCGCCGAGGATCGCACCGCGTCCCTGCGCGAGGTAGCGCCCGAGCCAGGCCAGCGCCTCCTCGCCCAGCGGCACCAGACGCTCCTTCGAACCCTTGCCGACCACGCGCACCACGCCCATCTCGCGGCTGACCTGCGGCAGTGTCAACGACACCAGCTCGGTCACCCGCAGGCCGGTGGCGTAGAGCGTCTCGAGCATGGCCCGGTCGCGCAGGCCGACCGGGTCCTGGATGTCGGGCGCCTCGAGCAGCGCCTCGACCTGCGCCTCGGCCAGGCTGTGCGGCAGCGCCCGCACCTGCCGCGGCGCGTCGATCTCCAGGGTCGGGTCGACCGGGATCCGGCCGCGCGCCAGCATGAAGCGATAGAAGCGCTTCATCGCCGACAGCAACCGGCCGCTGCTCGACGACCGCGCGCCGATGCGTACCCGGTGCGCCAGGTAGTCGAGCAGGTCGGCGCGCCCCGCCGCCAGCAGCGCGGTCGAGCGTGGCGGCTGTGCCAGCCAGTCTGCCAGCTGGGCGAGGTCGCGCCGGTAGCTCTCGATCGAATTGCGCGCGAGGCCGTCCTCGAGCCAGATCGCGTCGCAGAACTCGTCGAGTTCGGCACCGCCGGGCGCGGCGCTGGCCGCGGCGACGCGCGCGGCCGCACGCAGGCCGGCACCTCGCACCCTGGTGCCCATCAGCGGTCGCCCATCATCCGGAGCCGTCCCTCCGTCGCCCGGATCAGGCGCCGGCCGTCTGCGGCGCGCCGCCGTCGGGAGTTGCACCCGGCCGCCGGCGCCTGACGATCTGGCTGATCACCGCCGCAACGATGCAGGCACCGCCCAGCACGTTGGTGGTCGTCGACAGGAACACCAGCAGCACGCCACCCACGATCAGCAGCCAGCGCTCGACCCGGCTGGTCTGGATCAGCAGCCAGCCCTGTGCGCCGGCCGCCAGCGCGCAGATTCCGATGGTCGCCGACACCGCGACCGCGGCGATGTCCGTCCAGTCGCCGCCCACCGGCGTCTTCAGCAGCAGCCCCACCCCGGCCGGGTCGAGCACGAACATGAACGGCACGACGAAGGCCGGCATCACGTACTTCCAGCTCTGCAGCGTGGTGCGATACGGGTCTCCACCGGTGATGGCGGCTGCGGCGAACGGCGACAGCGCGGTCGGCGGCGAGACTTCCGACAGCACGGCGTAGTAGAAGATGAACATGTGGGCGGCGAAGTCCGGCACGCCGAGCTTGATCAGGGCCGGCGCCGCGACCACCGCGCAGATGATGTACGACGCAGTGACCGGCACCGCGAGGCCGACGGTCCAGACGATCAGCGCGGTGAAGATGGTGGTGAACAGCAACCGGGTGCTGGCGAACATGGCCTGGCTCGCCTCGATCCCGACCAGCGCGAAGGCGCTGACGAAGCCGCTGGCCATGACTTCGGCGTAACCGACGACGATCGAGCTGAACTTCAGGCCCAGCCCGGTCAGCGTGACGATGCCGACGATGATGCCCGCCGCCGCGCAGGTGACGCCGACATTGAGCATGCCGACCGTGCCGTCGCGCAGCGCGCCGGCCAGCCGCGAGTCGCGGATGTGTGCCCACACCGGGCCGCGCAGCCGGAACAGGTCGTAAGGCAGCAGTGCGCAGTCCCGGTGCAGGAAACTCACCGCGAAGGCGGTGACGATCGCCCAGAACACCGCCGCCGTGGGGGTGTAGCCGAGCATCATGTACAGGATGATCGCGACCAGCGAAAGGAAGTGGAACCAGAACGTCTTCGCGAGTTGCCACGCCGACAACGGGTTGTCGACGGTCGCATTGTCCTTGCCGTACTTGCGCGCATCGAGCTCGACCATCAGGAACAGGCTCAGGTAATAGAGCACCGTCGGCACGATGGCCATCCGGATCACTTCGAGGTAGGACACGCGCAGGAATTCGGCGATGATGAAGGCCGCCGCGCCGAGCACCGGCGGCGAGATGATCGCGCCCAGCCCGCCGGCCGCGAGCAGGCCACCCGCCGGGTTTCGCGGATAGCCGGCCTTCTTGAGCATCGGATAGGCGACCGAGCCGATGGTGACCGTCGTCGCCACGCCGGACCCTGACGGCCCGCCGAGCAGGAACGAGGCGAGCACCACGGTGCGTCCGGCATTGGTGGGCTTCGAGCCCATCACCGCGAAGGAGAAATCGAGGAAGAACTTCCCGGCGCCGGAGAACTGCAGGAAGGCGCCGTAGATGCAGAACAGGATGATCAGCGAGGACGATACGTCGACCGCCGTGCCGTACACGCCGTCGACGGTCATGTACAGCGTCGCCGCCAGGCGGGCCAGGTCGTAGCCGCGATGGGTCCATGGCTGCGGCAGCCAGGGGCCGATGAACGCATAGAGCAGGAACACGGCGATCACGACCACCATCACCATGCCGGTGGTGCGCCGGGTCGCCTCGAGCAGCAGCAGGATGAGCAGCCAGCCCATCGCCACGTCGAGCGTGGTCGGGTCGATGTTGCGGTAGACGAAGTCCCAGCCCTCGACCAGCACGTAGACCAGCGTCGACAGGCTGGCCAGCGCGAACAGCCAGTCCCACCACATCATCCGGTTGCGGTAGCGGCGCGCGACCGGGAACAGCAGGAAGGCCAGGAACAGGATCAGCGCGACGTGCGCGGTGCGGAAGAACTGCGCCGGCACCACCTCGATCGCACCGTACAGGTGGAACAGGGAGATGCCGATCGCGACGATCGTGATGAAGCCACCGAGCCAGCCCCTGAAGCGGTGGGTCGCCCCTTCCTCCGCCTCGATCAGCTCGGTGACCTTGCGCTCGGAGTCCTCGTTCAGCACGAGCGCTTCCCCGACCCGTGCGGGCGGCACCGATCCGCCCTGCACTGCTTCCCCTGCCATGCGCCCCCCGCGCCGGCTACTTGAGCTTCACGCCCTGTTCAGCCCAGAACTTCATTGCGCCAGGATGGAAGGGGATCACCGCGGCACCATTGAGCTGCCACTTCGTGTCGATGTTGCGCCCTTCGGGATGCACCACGGCCAGGTCTGCGCGGTTCAGGTATGCGGCGCGGGTGATGTTGTAGGCCAGTTCCACCGGCATGTCGTCACGCACCGCCAGGATGTTCCATACCGCCACCGCCTGCACCGGGGCGTCCTGCCCGGGGTACGACTTCGCCGGGATGGTGATCGGCACGTAGATCGGCCCGGTGACCTTCACCATGCCGGCCAGTGCCTCTTTCTGGTAGTCGATCAGCTTGAACTTGATGCCGGGGCTGGCGGCGAGGTCGGTGATCGCCGGCGTCGGCACGCCGCCGACGAAGAAGTAGGCATCGAGCTGCCGGTCGCGGATCGCGCGCGTCGATTCCGCCGGGGACAGCCGGGCGCGCTTGATGTCCTTGTCGGCATCGATGCCGACCGCCTGCAACGCGCGGATCGCCATGATCTCGGTCGCGCTGTTCGCCGGGCCGGTGGACACGCGCTTGCCGCGCAGGTCGGCGATGGTGTTGATGCCGGTGCCGTCGATCGTGACCAGGTGCATCGTGTTCGGGTAGAGCACCATCAGCGCACGCACGCCGACCTTGTTGCCGCTGAACTTGTCCAGCCCCGAGTAGGCATCCCAGGCCGCATCGGTCTGGGCGAATGCGATGTCTGCCTGTCCACGCGCGATGCGGAACATGTTCTCGGCCGAGCCGGCAGTCGCCTCGACGTTGGCATTGATGCCGGCGTGCTTGGTCAGTATCTGCGCGAGCCCGCCGCCGAGCGGGAAGTACACGCCGCCGGTGGTGCCGGTGGCGATCGAGAACGCCTTCTGCTGGGCGAACACGGATGCCGACGCTGCGACCAGAACGGCCGCGACGATCGCGATCAGACGCTTCATGGGACGGATCCTCTCAGTGTTTGTGGGCCTCCGCGACACGCTGCTGCGGAAGCGCTGCGGGAGCCGGGGCAGTCATGCCCCATCTCCGCATGTGAGAACAGTATAGGGAGCGCCGGTCGGGCGTGTCGCAACAATCGATTGTGCATCGCATCAATGCAGCCGGGACGCTGCTTTTGGCGTCCGGCTTCGGTCATTTCCTGAACAGATAGCCGATATCCTTGAACGCCTTGAACTCGAGCGCGTTGCCGGACGGATCGAGGAAGAACATCGAATGCTGCTCGCCGATCTCGCCGACGAAGCGGACCTGCGGCTCGATGATGAACTTCACCCCGGCCGCCTGCAGCCGGTCGCGCAGCGCCTCCCAGTCGGCCAGCGGCAGCACTGCGCCGAAATGGCGGATCGGCACTTCGTCGCCGTCCACCGGCGAGGTATCGCTCACCGCGCACAGGTGCGGCGCCTCGTAGGCCACGATCTGGTGGCCGTAGAAGTCGAAGTCGCACCACTCGTCGGAGGAGCGGCCTTCGCTGCAGCCGATCAGGCCGCCGTAGTAGGCACGTGCCTCGGCGAGGTCGCGCACGGGGAATGCGAGATGGAACAAGGGCTGGAACGAGGGGGTTGCACTCATGGCAGTCTCCGGTCGATGATCGGCAATGAATACCACGGAAGGAACCGCGATGACCCATGCCCTGCCCTTCGCCGACGTGCGCGTGGTGGAGTTCGTCCACATGGTGATGGGCCCGACCTGCGGTCTGGTGCTGGCCGACCTCGGGGCCGAGGTGGTCAAGGTCGAGCCGCTCGACGGCGACCACACGCGCAAGCTGACCGCCTCCGGCGCCGGCTTCTTCCCGGCGTACAACCGGAACAAGAAGAGCCTGGCGGTCGACCTGAAGTCGGCGGCCGGCAAGGAGATCGTGCACCGCCTGATCGCGAAGTCCGACGTGGTCACCGAGAACTTCCGGCCCGGCGCGATGGAAGCGCTGGGCTTCGGCTACGAGGCCCTGTCGAAGGACAACCCGGGACTCATCTACTGCTCGCACAAGGGCTTCCTGCGCGGTCCGTATGCGCACCGCACGGCGCTGGACGAGATGGCGCAGATGATGGGTGGCCTCGCCTACATGACCGGGCCGAAGGGGCGGCCGTTGCGCGCCGGCGCGTCGGTGAACGACGTGATGGGCGGGGTGTTCGGCGCGGTCGCCGTGATGGGCGCCCTCTACCAGCGCAAGTCGACCGGGCGCGGCCAGTATGTCGAGAGCGCGCTGTACGAGAACAACGTGTTCCTGATGGCGCAGCACATGATGGAATCGCTCGCCACCGGCAGGCCGGCAGTGCCGATGCCCGAACGCGTCCGTGCGTGGGCGGTCTACGACACCTTCACCACCGTCGAAGGCGAACAGGTGTTCGTCGGCGTGGTCACCGACACGCAGTGGAAGGTGTTCTGCGACGCCTTCGACCTGCCGCAGTTCCTGGCCGACCCCGACCTCGCGACCAATCCGCAGCGGGTCGAGCAGCGCGGCAAGACGATCCCGGTGATCACCGAGTTGTTCTCGCGCATGACCAAGGCCGACCTGATGGCGCGCTTCGAGGCGCTCGGCCTGCCGTTCGCGCCGATCGCGCGGCCGGAAGACCTGTTCGACGACCCGCACCTGAACGCCTCCGGCGGCCTCGCGCCGATCACCATGCCCGACGGCACGGCGACGAAGGTGCCGATCCTGCCGATCGAGATGGACGGCCACCGGCTCGGCATGCGCCTCGACCTGCCGAAGGTCGGGGAACACACGCGCGGGATCCTGGCCTCGATCGGCTATGCCGATGTCGAGATCGACAAGCTGGCGGCTGCGAAGGTCATCCTGACGCGCTGAACGTGACGCGCTGAACGGATCGTTCGCAGGGTCGGCGCAACAGGTCAGTGCTGCAGGTCAGGCCGGCCGTTCGGGCAGGCGGTCGCGCCAATGCACGACCGTGAAGCCCGAGCGCTGAAGGTCGGGACCCAGCAGCGGGCGGCTCGCATGGTGCGCCTCGAGGTAGGCGGGAAACTCGGCGGGCGGAAACGGGCGGGTGAGCCAGTAGCCCTGAACCTGGTCGCAGCCGCGGAACCGCAGCGCATCCAGCTGCGCCGGTGTCTCGACGCCCTCCGCAAGGGTTGCCATCCCCAGGCCGTTGGCGAGCCGGATGATCGCGCTGACGATCGCCTGGTCGGCCGCGCTGTCGGTCACGTTCGCGACGAACGACCGATCGATCTTCAGCTTGCCGACCTTGAACCGCTTCAGGTAGCTGAGCGAGGAATAGCCGGTGCCGAAGTCGTCCAGCGACAACCGGATGCCGTGCGCGTGCAGCGCCTCCATCACGGCCATCGCCCCGGCGGGATCGTCGGACGCGACGCTTTCCGTCAGCTCCAGCTCGAGGCGGTCGGGCGCCACTCCGCATTCGTCCAGCATCCGGCGCACGTGGTCTGGAAAGCCGGGCTGCCTGAACTGCACGATCGACAGGTTGACCGCCACGACGGGCGGCGCGATGCCGGCATCGAGCCAGGCGCGCATCTGGGCCAGTGCCGTGCGCAACACCCATTCGCCGATCGGGATGATCAGCCCGCTGCCCTCTGCGACCGGGATGAACTCGCCCGGCGATACCTGCCCGAGTTCCGGGTTGCGCCAGCGCAGCAACGCCTCCAGGCCGACGATCCCTCCATCGTGCAGCGCGCACTGGGGCTGGTACTCGAGGCTCAGCTCGCCGCGCTCGATCGCCCGCCGCAGCAGGTTGTCCAGCACCAGGGCGCGCGCGGACAGCGCCTGCATCTCGGGCGTGAAGAAGCAGAACGTGCTGCGACCGATGTCCTTGGCACGGTACATCGCGGCGTCGGCGCAGGTCGCGAGCGAATCGAAGTCATGTCCGTCGAACGGATACATGGCGATCCCGGCCGATGGCGTGATCGTGAGTTCATGGGCGTCGACACGCAGCGGCTGCTCCGAGAGTTCGACCAGCCGGCGCACCACGCGCGATGCGGCGCGCGCGTCGGTACCGGGGAGCAGCATCACGAACTCGTCGCCGCCGATGCGCGCCAGGGTATCGTTCTCGCGCAGCGTCGATTCGAACCTTTCCGCGACCTTCACCAGCAGCCGGTCGCCGATGCGATGGCCCAGCGAGTCATTGACGTTCTTGAACTGGTCGAGGTCGATGAACACCACCGCCAACGGTTCTCCGCTCTTTCGCGAGCGGTCGAGCGCATGCGCGGCGCGTTCCTGCAGGTATGCACGGTTCGGCAGCCCGGTCAGCGGATCGTAGCGGGACAGCCGCCAGATACTGTCCTCCGCCGCCTTGCGATCCGTGATGTCGCTGAACGAAGCCACGTAATTCGCGGCGCCGTCGGATCCGTCGACCACGCGGCGCAGCAGCATCTGCTGCGGATAGACCGTGCCGTCCTTGCGCTGGTTCCAGAGCTCGCCCTGCCATTGACCGTCCTCGTCCACCGCCTGCCACATCGCGCGGTAGAAGGCCGGATCGTGCCGGCCCGAGCTCAGGATGTTCGGATTGCGGCCGATCACCTCGTCCTCGGAATAGCCGGTGATCGCGGTGAACGCCGGATTGACCTTGATGATCCGCCGCTCCGCGTCGGCGATCATGAATCCCTCGCTGCCATCCTCGAACACGCGCGAGGCCATCAGCAGTCGGTCGTTCGCCTCGCGCAGGGCGGTGACATCCCGTTGCGTGCCGACGAACTGGACCAGCGCACCCAGCGCGTCGAAGACGGGAACGACCGTCAGTTCATTCCAGAACGACGTGCCGTCCTTCCGGTAGTTCAGCAGTTCACCCTTGAACGGCCGTCCGGCATCCAGCGCCGCGCCCAGCACCTGCAGGGTCTTCGCCGACGTGCCTTCACCCTGCAGGATCGCGCAGGTCTGGCCGACCATGTCGGCGGCGCCGTATCCGGTCAGCGCCTCGAACGCCGGATTGACGTAGATCGTGCGGCGCCGGCTGTCCGTGACCAGGATTGCCTCCGGGACCACCTGGAGCGCGTCATCACGGCGCGGCAAGTGCACTGCATCCGCGTGCAGCTGCGTGGCGGCGAGCCGCAGGCGTCGGAAGGAGGTCGGGCCGGCACGCGGCGTGTTCTCGGGATCGCGCAGAGACATCGAACCGATTCGCTATGGATGACAAGACGGGGACCGGGCAGTCGCGGGCGGGGGTGAGGCCCAGGCAGACCGGCGGATACAGGTATATCGGCAGCTTACCGCCGAACTTTCGCGCCCGCCAGCACCGCTTTTTTCCGGCCGTGCCCGCGGGGGGCTTGCTATGGAGGGCGGTGGCGGGCCAGACGACCCGCCCGTTTTGCTTTCGCTTAGACTCGTCGCTTTCGCGCTGCAGCCAGCGCGTACCGGCGAATGGGAGGCAGGCATGGCGCACACCGTGGCAATGATCGGGCTCGGAATCATGGGCTCGGCGATCTCGGCGAACCTGGTGAAGAACGGCTTCACCGTGCTGGGCTTCGACGTATCCGACGCGGCCAGGGCCGCGGCAAAGGCGAAAGGCGTCATGCTGGTCGCCTCGCCCAAGGAGGCTGCGGCAAAGGCCGATGTGCTGCTGCTGTCGCTGCCGAGCGTCGCGGCGCTGGATGCCGTGGTTGCAGGCGCCGAGGGCATCCTCGACGCCGCCCGCGGCGGCATCGTCGTCGCCGAACTGTCCACGCTGCCGATCGAGGACAAGCAGCGCAGCCACGACGCGCTCGCCTCGGCCGGCATCACGATGCTCGACTGCCCGCTGTCGGGGACCGGTGGACAGGCGGTCAGCGGCGACCTGTCGGTCTACATGAGCGGCGACCCCGTGGCTGCCGAACGGATCCGCCCGGTGTTCGCCGGCTTCTCGCGCCAGCAGGACCATGTCGGTCCGTTCGGCAACGGCATGAAGATGAAGGCGGTTGCGAACATGCTGGTGGCGATCCACAACGTGGCCGCTGCCGAGGCGTTCGTGTTCGGCATGAAGATGGGGCTGGACCCGGCATCCATCCTGAAGGTCGCCGGCAACGGTGCCGGTGGCTCGCGCATGTTCGAAGTACGCGGCCCGATGATGGTGAAGGACGAGTACCCGGCGACGATGAAGGTCGCAGTCTGGCAGAAGGACATGCACATCATCGGCGAGATGGCGAAGGCCGTTGCCTGTCCGACACCGCTGCTGAATACGTCGGCGATCCTGTACGACGCGGCGATGGCGCAGGGCCGCGCGGAGCAGGACACCGGCTCGGTGTGCGCGGTGCTGGGGGAGATGGCGCGGCTGAAGCGGTAATCGAGTCGCGGTGTCCGGCTGGCGCGGCGCGAACTCGCGATCGCCAGGGCGCGCAGTCACCCGCGCTCGCCATGGAAGCCGCGACAGGGTATGCTGGCAGGAGATTTGCTTGAAGGGTTTCCATGTTGGAACCAGTCGGTCAAGCTGCCGTCTGTCACCTGCCACGACAGGCCATTTTCATCGGCCGCCGTTAGCCGGAAGTCCAGGCGGTCGGGCAGCGCTCGCTTCGCGCCCGAGACTCCATCCCTGAAGAATTGATCTCTCGGGTCCTTTCGTTAGTCCGAAAGGACTACTCCAAGGTAAATCAGGGGCAAAATTTCACACTCTTTGCCTTAAGTTTCGTCTAACTTCAGTTTGCATTACCCGAATCTCTCGGCATCACCTTCACAAGGAGCCTTACTGATGATCACTCATACCCTCAAGACCCTCGGCGCAGCAGTAACGCTGGGCCTCGCAGCGACCGCGGTGCAAGCCGCGCCCGTGTCGTCCGTAGGCGGCGTGAACCTGGCCAACAATGGCCAGATCTCGAACTCGTGCGGCTTCTGCACGACCTACGACTTCAACAACGGCCTGCTGCCGGCCGTCTACTCCGGCAACGGTGCGGTCGTCACGGGCAGCATTGCTGGCCAGTGGGCGCAACCGACGTCGCCGACCAGCCCGAACACCACCGCCTATCTGGTCACCCCGGCTCAAGGCGGCACGGGTAGCGTCACCCTGACCCTGCCGGGCATGGCGAACTACTTCGGCTTCTTCGCCGGCTCGATCGATCTCTACAATTCGATCTCGTTCTTCAACGGTGTGACGCTGATGGGAACGGTGACCGGCGCGGATCTGATCGCCCTGCCGAACCCCGATCTGATCCCCGGCAACCAGGCGCAGGCTGCGTATTACAACATCGCGTTCCTGACCGGCGGCTTCAACCGCGTCGTGCTGTCCTCGCAAGGCATCGCCTTCGAGACCGACAACCACACCGTCGGTACGGTTCAGATCCCGGTTCCGGGCGCCGCTGCGCTGATGCTGTCGGGCCTGTTCGGCATGGTGTTCGCTTCGCGTCGCCAGAAGAAGGCTGTGCAGGTCGCCTGATTCCGGGCACCTGCAGTCCGGTACAGGCGGGCCGAGGGCTCAGGGCCTGAACCGGAAGCGGAACAACGGGGACGACGAAGGTCGTCCCCGTTTTTTTTGCCTGATGCATCGCCATGTCGTATCGCGTCGATGCGGATCAACGCAGCAGCGCGTCGGCAGCCCCAGCAGGCATACGCTCCCTGCAGGGACGTACGGCGGGCTTGAACCGGGGCGTACGCTTCCTTCGGCGCCGACGGCCACCGTCGCCGGCTGCCACACGCTTGATGGTATCGACGGAGGGAAGCGTTACCGGGACGCGGGACGCGCGGCCGCGGTCCCTGCCGGGCAAGGGTACCTGCACCGAACGCCTGCCATCCCGCTTCGGGTCGCCTGCGTGCAGGCGTTCCGGCCCTTCAAAATGCAGAAACCCCCCAGCCACGAGGGCTGGGGGGTTTCTGCATCATCCAGGGTGATGCGCGGATCAGGCGCGGCGTTTGCGACGCAGGGCCAGCAATCCGATCAGGCCGCTGCCGAACAGTACGAACGACGCCGGGACGGGAATCACCGTCGTCGGAATTTCGTTGATCGGCGTGCCGCCCACGGTGATGCCATCGAAGGCAAGACCCGTCGGAAACAGGAAATCGTTCCAGTTCGTCACGCCGAACTGCAACCGATAGTTGCCGGCTACGGCGATCGTGAAATCCGACTGGATCCAGCCTGTCAGGCCGCAACCAATGTTGAAACACTCGCCTGCCGCGTTGCCGAGCGGCGACCAGGTCGGGCCGACCCGGATCGTGGGAGACGAGTCGGGATCCGAGGGATCGAAATTGGGATTGGGGATCTGCACATCCGGAATCGTGACCACGCCGGGCGTGAGCGTGGCCGCAATCGGCGGCAGATCAAAGCCGGGGGCACTGTTACCTGCGGGGGTGGTACGTGCCGTGAACAACACCGCAAACGGGGTGTTGTCTGCATTCAGAAGCCGCGCCCAGCCGTAATCGGCGTACCCCGCCCCGTCGGAAGTGATGTAGTTGAACTGGAACCGCAGGTTCTGCCCGGCTGCCGCCGAGAACAGCGTCGACGTCAGCGTGGATCCAGTGATGTCCAGACTGGTGTTGGCGCCTGCAGCGTTTCCGATGCCGGGCAGCGCACCCGCCCCGCCCACGCCGCTGGCAGTCGACACCCAGCCATAGCTCGTGCCACCGCCAGGTGCCAGCCCGACATCGCCATCGGCGGACGACGTACCGGCATTGCCGACGACGGTCCAGCCGATGGGCAACCCGGCACTGAAAATTCCTGCGAAGGCCGGGCCGGAAAACGCGACCAGCATCGATGATGCGATGAGCGTACGAGAAATCGTCTTCATCATGAATTCCCCAAGGTGAGATGCAGTCTGCCGATTCACAGGCGCGTCAGCATGGCCAATGCGCTTGCAGGATCGTTTCTGGTCATGTGGCAATTTACTGGACCTGATTATCAAGTTCTGGTCATTCGAGAGTCAATGCCAACGAGTACCGCCATTAGTCCGATAAGACTAATGAAGCCGCCCGGCCTGCTTCGAATTGCGCCTTGTCTGACGTTTTCAATGAGGGCTGCGCGTGGAAGCGGTCAGTCGATGCTGATCTTCGCCTGCCGGATCACCTGGGTCCAGCGAGCGATCTCGGCACGGTTGTGGGCCAGGAGCTTCTCGGGGCCTGCCGCGATCATCTCGATTCCCTGGCTGCGTGCGCGCTCGCGCACGTCGGCCAGGCCACCGATGCGGACGGCCTCGGCGGCGAGACGGCCGACGACGTCCTTCGGGGTACCGGCCGGCGCATAGAGCGCATACCAGGTATCGATGTCGATCGGATAGCCGAGTTCAGCCATCGTCGGCACGTCCGGCGCGAGACTGGCGCGGCGGGAACTCGCGATCGCCAGCGCGCGCAGGCGCCCGCTCTTGACGTACGGCAGCGGCGACAGGATCACGTTGAACGCGACCGGGATCTCGCCCGACAGCACGGCGGTGAGCGCCGGCGCCGCCCCCTTGAACGGCACGTGCACGATATCGATGCCGGTCATCAGCTTCAGCTGTTCGGCGGCGATGTGCTGGCCGCTGCCGCTGCCGTTGGAGGCATACGAAATCT
>JAIENF010000105.1 GCA_019751575.1 Burkholderiales bacterium | reverse complement strand
TGCCGAAGTCCGCCGACCGTGCTGCCCGACGGATCGTGCCAGCGCAGCCTCGCGTCGGTCGGCGGCGTCGACGGACGCCCCTGCTGCGACAACACAAGCTGGGTGACCGCAAGTTCGAAGCCGTCGGCCAGTTGCCGCCAGGCGAGCCGCCCGTGCATCTCGTCGAAGGCCAGCTCGGCGAGGGCCGGCGACAAGCGGGCACGCACCGACGCGAGCTCGACGTCGCTGATCAGCGACACCAGGCGGCCCGCCTGCATCTCTGCCCACAACCGCACCGCACCGGTGCCGCTCTCCACCCCACCGGGCAGGTCGACCCAGGCTTCCCAGCCGGAGAGACTGGTATCGCGCAATGCCACGTACAGCCGGCCGTCCCACTCGGCGATGCGCGACAGGTCGTTGCCCCGCCATTCGGCGCGCAGGTCGACCGGCGCCGCCAGTCCGTCGGGGGGCACCGCCGTCACGCCGAGCCGGTGCCTGCGCCCGCGCGATTCGAGGCGCAACTGCACCTGCTTCAACCAGAGCTCCGGCGCACCGCGTGCCTCGTCGATCCAGACCACCGATGCGTCCCGGATGACAACGGCGCGCTGCTCGAGCACCCAGCGACCGAACCCGCCGTCGCCAGTGCCTGACACCTGCAGTCCAGCCACGGACAGCACGCCCTCCGCGTCGCGGCGGACGGTCAGGCTGGGACCGATGATCTCCAGCATCCGGGTGCGCGCACTGCCCACGGCCATCGACCGCCAGGACAGCGTCGTCTCCACCCGCTGCAACTCGAGCGCAGGCCGGCCTGCATCATCGTGGACCACGACCTGCAACATCGACAGGTGGGGCCGCAAACCGCTCCACTGGGCGGCAATGCTTCCGATGGTGACGCGCTGTCCGCTGGCCTCGCTGATCATCGCCGCGATGCGCTCGCGGTGCTGGTCGATGTTCGGCAGCACGTAATAGCGCAGCGACAGCATCACTGCAGCGACGCCGAAGCCCCCGACCAGCAGCGACGCCATCAGGAACCTGCCGGTGAAGCGCGAAACAAGCCCCAGCACGCGCAGGAAATGCAGGCGCAGGGGGCGCCGCGTCGGCGGTGCAGGAAGGGGGCTGGGATCGTTCAATGGCGTTGCGCTAGACTGCCGGACCGGTGAGGGTCTCGCAAACCACCGGATCGGAAACGGACAGGGTCACTTGTGCTCCAGGACAATCGTTGGAAGTGTACTGCCATCGCCCGGCCGCAGCGGGCGGCGACCGGGGTGATCCCCGGCCTCGCCGATGCCGGGCCCCGGCCCGCCTCCGGCCACGGACACACGCGCTGACCGTGCCCGGAGACGCATTCGATACCGCCATTGCCCACAGCCGCTTCGTATCGCGCCTGGCGGCAGCGGGCCTTACCAGCCGTGATTCCTTCAACGCGCTCGCGGCCTCGCCGTTTACCCGCGAACGCATGCGTGCCGCGCTCCAGCCCCCGACGGCTGCCGATGCAGGGGGCGCGCCGGCCGCCACCCAGGCACTGCCCGACCTCGCCGTGCGCATGCGGATCCTGCGCCGTGAATGCCTGCTCGCGCTCGTCGGCCGCGACCTGGCCGGGCAGGCGGACCTGTCCGAGGTGACCGCCACCATGACTGCCCTGGCCGAGGAGACGATCGCCGCGGCCTGCAACGAGGCGACCCGGGAGCTTCAACCGGTCTTCGGGGACCCCGTCGGCGAGGAATCGGGTCGCCTGCAGCCGTTGCTGGTCATCGGCATGGGCAAGCTGGGCGGGGCCGAACTGAACGTGTCGTCGGACATCGACCTGGTCTTCGTATACCCGGAAGAGGGCGAGACCCGCGGCGCGCGAGCGATCAGCAACCACGAGTATTTCGTCCGCTGCGGCCGGCGGATCATCGCGCTGCTGAACGAACCCACCGGAGAGGGCTTCGTGTTCCGGGTGGACATGCGGCTGCGTCCCTACGGGGACAGCGGTCCCCTCGCATGCAGCCTGGCGATGCTCGAGGAGTATTTCATCGCGCAGGGGCGTGAATGGGAGCGGTATGCATGGATCAAGGGCCGCATCGTCGGCCGCACGCCGGTACCCGGGCCCATCGGCGGCGCACCCGGCTTCGAGGCAGCCCTGACCGGCACCGTCCAGCCCTTCGTGTTCCGTCGCCACCTCGATTTCAGCGCCATCGCCTCGATGCGCGAGCTGTCGGACCAGATCAGGCGCGAGGTGCGGCGCCGGGACATGCTGGGCAACATAAAGCTGGGCGCGGGCGGCATCCGTCAGATCGAGTTCGTCGCGCAGGTGTTCCAGCTGATCCGCGGCGGGCGGGACCTCGCATTGCGGGCGCGCCCGACGCTCGACGTGCTCGCTGCGCTGCAGGCCCGTTCCATCCTCGAAGCGCCGGTCGTCGAGCGGCTCGCGCGCGGGTACGACTTGCTGCGCCGGCTCGAACACCGGCTGCAGTACCTCGACGACGCACAGACCCATGCGCTGCCGGACTCCGAAGAGGACCGTCGCCGCATTGCCCTGTCCATGGGCTGCGAAGACTGGCCGGCGTTCGCTGCGTTGCTGGACACCCTGCGAGAATCGATCGCCGTGATCTTCGAACAGGTGTGTGCGATCTCGCCCGGCACCGCGGCCGAGCATCCGCTGTCCTCGCTGTGGCAGGACGAGGTGGATCCGTCCGAAGCCACCGCCACCCTGGGCAAGATGGGCTATCGCGAACCGGGGCTGCTGGCGGAACGGCTGCGCGAGCTGCGCGGCAGCGCCCGGGTGAAGCGGATGGCATCGAGCGGCCAGAGCCGGCTCGCGCAGCTGATGCCGCGCACGCTCGAGGTGGCAGCCGCCCTGCCCGATCCGGACGCCGCGATCGCGCGGCTGCTCGACATCGTGGTCAGCATCGGACGCCGCGAATCCTACCTCGCGCTGCTGATCGAATACCCTCCGGTCCTGCAGCGTCTGGGCGAACTCGCCGCCGCCAGTCCCTGGGCCAGCGGCTACCTTGCCCAGCACCCGATCCTGCTCGATGAGCTGATCGATGCGCGCACCCTGCATTCTCCGCCGGCCTGGCCCCAGCTGATCGAAGACCTGCGCGCCCACCTCGATTACACCACCGGCAACGTCGAGCGCCAGCTGGACATCCTTCGCCACTTCAAGCACGCACAGGTGTTCCGCATCGTCGCCCAGGACCTGGCCGGCGACCTCGTGCTGGAAGTGGTGTCCGACCGGCTGAGCGAACTCGCCGACGTGGTGCTGGCCGAGGCACTGGACCGCTGCTGGCGGCACCTGAACGAAGGCCGATCGCCCGTGCCTGCCGCACGCTTCGGCATCATCGGCTACGGCAAGCTCGGCGGCAAGGAGATGGGCTACGGCAGCGACCTGGACATCGCCTTCGTGTTCGACGACTCGCCGCCGGCACCGAACGGCGTCCCGGACGACGCGGTGGCCCCCGAGCGACAGGCACGGCTCGCGCTGCGGCTGAATTCCTGGCTCACTTCGATGACGTCCGCCGGCGTTCTCTACCCGACCGACCTGCGGTTGCGCCCGGACGGTGAATCCGGCCTGCTCGCCCCCTCGATGACGGCTTTCGAGCAGTACCAGCGCGAGAAGGCATGGGTATGGGAGCACCAGGCGCTGACCCGGGCGCGTTTCGTCGCCGGCGACCCCACCCTGGGCGCGCGCTTCGAGCGGTTGCGAATCGAGATCCTGCGCAAGCCGCGCGACATCGACCGGCTGCGCACCGAGATCCGGGACATGCGCCGGCGGATGCGCGAGTCGAAGCGGGTCGCAATCGATGCCTCGACCTTCGACATCAAGCAGGGCATGGGGGGGCTCGTCGACCTCGAGTTCATCGTGCAGTTCCTGGTCCTCGCGCATGCCGCGCAGGTGCCCGAACTCACCGGCAACGTCGGCAACATCGCACTGCTGCAGGTCGCGGCACGGCGCAATCTGGTCGACCCCGGGCTCGCCGAAGCCGCCCAGGTTGCCTACCGGACGCTGCGGCGCACCCAGCACGCGATGCAGCTGGCCGGCAACGACCCGGCCCGCGCGCCGGCGGAGGGGCTTGCCGCGCATGCGGCCGCGATCGACGCGCTCTGGCAGGCGGTGCTCGGCGAGCGTTGAGCCGGCGAATCGCCCCGGGTCAGCCGCGCTCGCGGTCGAGCAGCCGCTGCTTGCGCTCGATGCCCCACCGGTATCCACCGAGCCCGCCGTCCTCGCGCACCACCCGGTGGCACGGCACCAGGAGGGCGACCGGGTTCCCCGCGCAGGCACGGGCAACGGCCCGCGCGGCGCCGGGACGACCGATCCGCTCGGCCACCACCCGGTAACTGGCGGTGCTGCCCGCCGGAATCGCACACAGCGCCCGCCACACCGTCTGCTGGAACGCAGTACCTCGCAGGTCGAGCGGCACGTCGACGCGCGCGCGCGCCGACCCGACCGCTGCCAGCACCGCGTCGAGCCAGGCGGCAAAGACCGCGTCGGGCGCAGCAGGTGTCGCCTCGCCAAAACGGCTGCGCAGCGCGTCCTCGAGCCGCTCCGGCCGATCGTCGAACGCGACCATGCAGACGCCGCGTCCGGTGGCGGCCACCAGCACAGGGCCGAGCACGCTGTTGCGTACGGCATGGCAGATCCGTTCGCCCCGCCCACCGGGGGCGAACACCGCGGACGGGACGGCGGATGCGTGCGGGAGGAACTCGTCGGCCATCGCAGGGCAAGGAAGCGGGTTCAGTTCGGCACGCGTTCGGGCACGGCGAGCCTGCCGGTCAGGAAATAGGAAGTGATCTTCCCCTTCCCCTTCGCCGACACGAACACCGGCCCTTCGAAACGATAACGGCCGCGCAGTCGCTTGTAGGTGACCTCGTCGACCGCGACCTGGCCGAACTCGGCATGGGCTGCCAGCCGGCTCGCGACGTTCACCGTGTTTCCCCAGAGATCGTAGACGAACTTCGTGCGGCCGATCACGCCGGCACCGACAGGCCCGGTGGCGATGCCGATGTGCAGCCCAAGCGGCGCACCGTTCGGCGAATGCCGGCCGTTCATGAACTGCTGCATCTGCAGGGCCGCTTCGCCGAGGGCGGCCGTGTAGTCGGGCATGGCTGCATTGAGGCCACCTGCGGCCATGTAGGCATCGCCGATCGTCTTGATCTTCTCGATGCCATGGCGCCCCGCGATCTCGTCGAATCCGGTGAACAGCTCGTCGAGCATGTAGATCACGTCGCCCGGCGCCAGTTCTTCCGACAGGCCGGTGAAGTTCACGATGTCGGCAAACATCACGGTGACGTCGGCATAGCCATCGGCCACCGCATCCTGCCGCTTGAGGCGCTCCGCGACCCGCGCCGGCAGCACGTTCAGGAGCAGGCGCTCCGATTTTTCCTGCGCGTCGGCAAGCCGGTTGTGGGACTGATGCAGTTCGGTCGACAGCCGCTGGCGCTCGCGCACGAAATAGCTGATCAGCAGATAGACGATGGTCGAGATCGCCGCGAAATTGAGCACGAAGAACACCGCGATCGTGTGCAGCGGCAGGCCGTAGTCGGTGCCATACGAGATGAAATAGTCGAAGACGCCGGACACCGCGGTGAGCAGGAGATACGCGATGAACCAGGGGATCGACTCCCGCGGCCCATGAAGCACCATGACGCCGATCGGCGCGAGCAACGCCCACAGCATGACGGCCGAAGCGGTGACGAAGTTGCCCATCCCCCACTGCATGACGAACGGCACGAACAGGAAGAGGCTCACCTGTGCAAAGCGGAAGGCGACGAAGTTGCCGGAGCGCAGGTAGTAGACGAGCGATGCGGCCGAAAGCAGCTGGAAGCCAAGGGGCACCAGGATCTCGAAGCGGATCCCCAGGGCGGTGTAGATGACCATCCACAGGCCGGCGGCGAAGATCATCAGCCCGCAGGCGAAGATCGACAGCGTCTTCTGGAGCTTGAGCTCTTCGCTGTCGGTCTCGGAGATGACCGCGCCGCCGGCACGCTGCAACAGGTCGGCCAGGCTGTTCACGAATCCTCCCTTGTCACGACACCGTGGAAGATGGTTGCATCAACCCGTGCAGGGGTCAAGCAACGTCCCGGCGGGCGGCGCGCACGGCGACGCCGGGCAACCGGCCCTGCCGGCGCTTCGTCTCCGGCAGTTCCGCTACAATCGGCCGACAACCAAAGGAAATTGAGGAATGGCCATGTCGATGTCCGACCGCGATGGAATGATCTGGTTCGATGGGAAGATGGTGCCCTGGCGCGAGGCGAACATCCATGTGCTGACGCATTCGCTCCACTATGGCCTGGCCGTGTTCGAAGGCATCCGCGCCTACAAGACCGACAAGGGCACCGCGATCTTCCGGCTGCCGGAGCACATGGAGCGGATGGCGAACTCCGCGCACATCTACCAGATGCAGCTGCCCTACAGCCGGGAACAGCTCGCGGAAGCCTGCCGGCAGGTGGTGCGCGAGAACAAGCTTGAATCCTGCTACGTCCGCCCTATTGCCTTCTACGGGTCCGAGAAGATGGGCGTCTCGCCCAAGGGCGCCAGCGTGCACGTGGCGGTCGCGGCATGGCCGTGGGGCGCCTACCTCGGGCCGGAGGGCCTCGAGAAGGGCATCCGGGTGAAGACCTCGTCGTTCGCACGCCACCATGTGAACGTGACCATGGCCCGTGCCAAGTTCGCGGCAACCTACGCGAACTCGATCCTCGCCAACCTCGAGGCCACGGCCGACGGCTACGACGAAGCGATGCTGCTCGACGTTGACGGTTTCGTCGCGGAAGGATCCGGCGAGAACGTCTTCATCGTGAAGAACGGCAAGCTGTACGAGCCGGAGCTCACCTCGGCGCTGATCGGCATCACCCGCGATGCGGTGATCCAGATCGCGGGGGAACTGGGCATCCCGGTGATCTCCAAGCGCCTGACCCGCGACGATGTGTACATCGCGGACGAAGCGTTCTTCACCGGCACGGCCGCCGAGGTCACGCCCATCCGCGAACTCGACAACCGGCGGATCGGCAGCGGTGCCCGCGGCCCCATCACCCAGAAGATCCAGTCGCTCTACTTCGACTGCGTGCATGGTCGAGTGCCGCGCCGCCTCGAGTGGCTGACGCTGGTGTGATGACGCTGGTGCGATAACGCCGGCCTGACCGCAACTCCCCTCCACTTCCGGGCACATACCAGATGTCGAACCGCTCCGATCCCGCCAGCGAAACCGGCACGGCCAATCGGGCACGACTGATCGAGGTGACGGCGGCCGACCTGCCGCTGCACTGCCCGATGCCGTCGATGCTGCTCTGGAACGCGCATCCGCGCGTGTTCCTGCCCATCGCCGCCAGCGGCGAAGAGCTGTGTCCGTACTGCGGCACCCGCTACCGCCTGAAAGGCGGCCCCGTTTCGCACGGACATTGAGCCCGGTCTCGCGCATTCGGTACCGCGCATGAGTCGCAGCGCGCTGGTGGTCGCCCCCGCCTGGGTCGGTGACACGATCCTCGCGCAGCCCATGCTGGCCCTGATCCAGCGCGCCGAGCCTTCGCTTGCGATCGACCTGCTGGCACCGCCGTGGACGGCCGGGCTGGCCGCGCGACTGCCCGGCGTGCGTGACGTGATCGAGGCCCCGTTCCGCCATGGCCAGCTTGGCATCGGCGCGCGACGCACGGTCGCGCGGGGCGTGGCCGCCCGCGGATACGCGAAGGCCTGGGTGTTGCCCAACTCCTTCAAGTCGGCCCTGGTGCCGTGGTTTGCCGGCATCGGCGAACGCATCGGCTATGTCGGCGAATGGCGGCACTGGCTGCTGACCGACGCCCGGAAGCTCGACGAGGCAGCGGTGCCGACGATGGCCCAGCGTTTCGCCGCGCTCGCACTTGAAGCCGGCGACGTACTGCCTGACCTGCCGCAGCCGGTGCTCGAGGTCGACGCGGCCGCGCGCGCGGCGACCCTCCAGCGGCTGGCGCTCGACAGCCACCGGCCGATCGCGGTGCTCTGCCCCGGCGCTGAATACGGCCCGGCGAAACGCTGGCCGCCGACCCAGTTCGCGAGCCTCGTCGACCGGCTGGTCGCCGACGGTTTCCAGGTCTGGCTGTTCGGTTCGACGAAGGACCAGGCGATCACGGCGGACATCCGATCGATGGCGACTACCCGTGCACACGCCGCGACGGTGGACCTTGCCGGGCGAACCACGCTGGCCGAAGCCATCGACCTGATGTCGCTCGCCTCGCTCGTGGTGAGCAACGATTCCGGCCTGATGCATGTCGCGGCCGCGCTCGATCGCCCGATGGTCGCGCTCTACGGATCGAGCAGCCCGCGCTTCACGCCGCCGCTGTCGACGCACGCCATCGTCGAGAGCCTCGGCCTGCCCTGCAGCCCCTGCTTCGCCCGGGAATGTCCGCTCGGGCATTTCAACTGCATGCGACAACTGACGCCGGAGCGTGTGTTCGACACCATCCGGCGCCTCCTGGACTCGACCGCCACGCCCCCCGCCCGACCATGAAGACGCTCATCTATGCCAGTTCCCTGGAGTGCGAGATCGCCTTCTACCGAGCCTTCGATTCAGCGGACCTCGCGGCGATGATGGCCGTCTGGTCCGAAGAGGACGACATCGTGTGCATCCACCCGGGCGGTCCGCGCCTGGCCGGGATCGAAGCCGTGCGCGAGTCCTGGCGCCAGATCTTCGCCTCCGCGAACGGACTGCGGGTCCGTCCGGGCCAGCCGCTCGTGACCTCGACCCTGCAGACCGCGATCCACACGCTGCACGAGAATCTTTCGGCACCCGGCGAATCCCGTCCGTTCGTGCCGATGATCGCAACCAACGTCTACCTGCGTACCGAGCGCGGCTGGCGGCTGCAACTCCACCATGCATCGCCTGCCCCCGACCATCCGCCTGCCGGCGAGCCTGCCGATGCCGGGCAACCGCCGGTCCTTCATTGACCCTCGCCGCCGCCGAAGAGGCACCGCCGACCTTCACCGCGCCCCGCTGGCTGCGTGGCGCGCATGCGCAGACGATCTACGCGTCGCAGTTCTGCCCGCGCCCGCAGGTTGCCTACCGGCGGGAGCGCTGGGAAACACCGGATGGCGATTTCATCGACATCGACCTTGCGCCAGCAACCGCGCACGCGGCGGCCGCGCCCTGGTTCGTGCTGTTCCACGGCCTGGAAGGCAGCTCGCACAGCCACTATGCACGGGCGCTGATGCAGATGGCCGCGGGCCTGGGCTGGAACGGCGCCGTTCCGCACTTCCGCGGCTGCAGCGGCGAGCCGAACCGCCTGCCACGTGCCTACCATTCCGGCGACACGCCGGAGATCGACTGGATACTGCGCCGCTTCGCCACGCGTGCAGCGGGTGCGCCGCTGTACGCAGCCGGCGTCTCGCTGGGCGGAAACGTGCTGATGAAGTGGGCGACCGAGCGCGGCACCGAGGCCTCGGGCGTGGTCGACGCGGCCATAAGCGTCTGTGCGCCGGTGGACCTGGCCGCTGCGGGCGCGGCGCTCGAGCGCGGGTTCGCGCGGCTGTATGCGCTGAATTTCCTGCAGACGCTCAGGCGCAAGGCCACCGCGAAGCTCGTCCGCTTCCCGGGACTGTTCGATCCGGAGCGACTGCGGCGGGCACGCACCATGCGCGAGTTCGACGACGTGTTCACGGCGCCCCTCCATGGCTATCGCAATGTCGACGACTACTGGACACGCGCGAGTTGCAAGCCGGGACTGTCGGCTGTTGCCGTCCCTTCACTGATGATCAACACGCTCGACGATCCGTTCCTGCCGGCGGCAGCGCTGCCGCGGACGCACGAGGTCTCTCCACGGGTGACGCTCGACTATCCTGCCACGGGTGGCCATGTCGGCTTCGTCAGCGGAGCGCCGCCCGGCCGGACGCGCTGGCTGGCGCGCCGGGTGGCGCATTTCCTGGGTACGGCCATCGAATGATCCCACCCCGGCGCACGCCGGGCCGCTTCACTGGAGGATCGCCGTCCGCACTGCGCCGTGAACCAGTTGTTTGACACTCCGGTCGAGCGCCGGTTTAAATCGCCCGGTCAACTGACCAGCCTGCGGGCCCTGCCCCGCTCCCAAGGACGCCACGCCAATGCCCCCTGCCTCCGCCGCCCACGGCAACGCCTCCGCACCCGCAGCCGAGATCTTCAAGGCCTACGACATCCGCGGCATCGTGGACCGCACGCTCACGGTGGAGGCTGTCGAGCAGATCGGCCGCGCGATCGGATCGGAAGCCGTGGCGCGCAATGCGCGCACGGTCGCCATCGGCCGTGACGGACGCCTGTCGGGCCCGAAGCTGAGCGAGGCCCTGGCACGCGGGCTGCGCGCGGCCGGCGCCGACGTGATCGATGTCGGACTGGTCGCGACGCCGATGGTCTACTACGCCGCCTGGGAGCAGGCCGGCGGCTCTGGCGTGATGGTGACGGGCAGCCACAACCCGCCCGACTACAACGGCCTGAAGATGCTTCTCGCAGGCACCACGCTTGCCGGCGACGACATTCAGAAGCTGCGCGCTCGGATCGTTTCAGGCGACCTCGAGACCGGCGCCGGCAGTTACCGCACCGCCGAGGTCGGCGAGGCCTACACCGCGCGCATCGTGTCCGACGTGAAGCTCGCGCGACCGATGAAGATCGTCGTCGACTGCGGCAACGGGGTGGCCGGCGCGTTTGCGCCCGAGCTCTACCGCCGCCTGGGATGCACCGTCGAAGAACTGTTCTGCGAGGTCGACGGGAACTTCCCCAACCATCATCCGGATCCATCCCAGCCGAAGAACCTGCAGGACCTGATCGCGGCCCTCAGGGACGGCGATGCCGAGCTGGGCCTCGCGTTCGACGGCGATGGCGACCGGCTCGGGGTAGTCACCCGCGGCGGCAACATCATCTATCCCGACCGGCAACTGATGATGTTCGCCGAGGATGTGCTGTCGCGCAATCCGGGTGCACAGATCATCTACGACGTGAAGTCGACGCGGAACCTTGCGCCATGGATAACCGCGCGCAAGGGCGTGCCGGTGATGTCGAAGACAGGACATTCGTTCATCAAGGCGCGCATGAAGGAAACCGGCGCATTGCTGGCCGGCGAGATGAGCGGCCATGTCTTCTTCAAGGAACGCTGGTATGGCTTCGACGACGGCCTGTACGCGGGTGCGCGCCTGCTCGAGATCCTCTCGCGCGTCGCAGATCCCTCGGCCGCGCTCGACCAGCTGCCCGATGCAGTGAGCACGCCGGAGCTGAACATCCAGCTGGCCGAGGGCGAGAACCATGCGCTGATCGCAGGCATGCAGGCCTCGGCGACCTTCGAGGGCGCACGCGAGGTGATCACCATCGACGGCCTGCGCGTCGAATACGCGGACGGCTTCGGGCTCGCGCGCGCATCGAACACCACGCCGGTGATCGTGCTGCGTTTCGAGGCCGACGATGAAGCGGCCCTGGAACGCATCAAGCAGGATTTCCGCCGCGTGCTGACGGCGGCGAAGCCCGGCATCGTGCCGGGCTTCTGAACGGCACCGCGCCCCGGGCGACCCGGGGCGCCACGGTCATTCCACGCGAATCTTCGCGTCGGAGACCAGCTTCGCCCATTTCGCCAGGTCTGCCTGGATCTGGGCCGCGAAGGCTTCCGGCGTGCCCGCAGCCGGCTCGAAACCCTGGCTCGCCAGCGACGCACGCACCTCGCCCACCTGCAGCACCCGCGCGACCTCGCCATTGACCCGGTTCACCACCGGGCGCGGCAGGGCCGCCGGCCCGAGTATCCCGAACCAGGTCATCGCGTCGTATCCGGGCAGCGTCTCGGCGATCGTCGGCAGGTCGGGCATGGACGCGACCCGCTTCGGGCCGGTCGACGCGAGCAGACGCAGCTTGCCGCTCTGCGCATGCGACAGCGTGTTCGACAGCGTGTCGAACAGCAGGGTCACGTGTCCGCCCAGGAGGTCTGTCATCGCCGCCGCGCCACCCTTGTACGGAACATGGACCATGTCGACCCGGGCCATCACCTTGAACAGTTCGCCCGCCAGGTGCGAACCGGTGCCGGTACCGAACGATGCCATGTCGACCTGGCCGGGCCGTGCCCGCAGCAGGCCGATGAGTTCCTTTACCGTCTTCACCGGCAGCGACGGATGCACGACCAGGCCAAGCGGGGCCGCGGCGACATTCACCACCGGCGTGAAGTCCTTGACCGGATGGAAAGGCACCTTGCTCACGGCCGGGTTTATCGCGTGGGTCGATGCGGTCGCGAACAGCAGTGCATGGCCGTCGGCCGGCTGGCGTGCCACGTATTCAGTGGCGATCGCCCCCGATGCGCCGCCGCGATTCTCGATGACGACGGCCTGCCCGAATGCGTCACCGAGGCGCTGGCCGATCTGCCTCGCCAGCACGTCGGTCGCGCCACCGGGCGGGAACGGCACGACCAGCCGCACGGGCTTCGCCGGCCACGCCTGTGCAACGACGGCCGCTGCGGGGGCCAGCAGCAACGCCGCCGCCAGCGCATGGCCGATCCGTCGCGCCTTCGGATGCATGGAACTCATGTCGGCAGGTAGGCGGTCGCCGCCACTTCGACGAGGAACTCCGGCTTCACCAGGTCGGCACGCACGCAGTAGCGTGCCGGGTGGTTGCCCGGGAAATACTCGCGGTAGACCTCGTTGAACGCGGCATAGTCACTGAGGTCCTTGAGGAAGATCTGGTTCATGGCGACGTCTGCCAGGGAGCCGCCGGCTGCCGTGACCACCGATCTGATC
>JAIENF010000080.1 GCA_019751575.1 Burkholderiales bacterium | reverse complement strand
CGAGCCAGGACAGGTAGACCCACATCAGGAAGATCGGCACCGTGGCGAACGCGCCGTAGATCACCTGGTAGGCGCCGATGTGGGTGACGTACAGCCCGAAGGCGCGCTTGGTCAGTTCGAACAGCACGCCGGCGACCAGCCCGCCGATGGCGGCATCGCCCGCGCGCACGCGCTGGTTGGGCAGCGCGTAGTACAGCAGGCCGAAGGCGGCGATGGTCAGCACGAACGGCACCAGTCGCAGCGCGTTGAGCACGACTTCATCGAGGTAGGTGAACCACCCCATGGACCAGGACACGAGCAGCGAGGTGAGCCAGAGACCGGCGCCGATCAGCAGCGGCCCTGCCGTCACCAGCATGCTGTAGACCGCGAGGCGCGGCGCGCGGCGGCCGAGGTTGCCGGTGCGCCAGATGTCGTCGAATGCGCTTTCGATGGTGAGCACCAGCACCATCGCAGTCACCACGAGCACCCCCAGGCCGATCGCCGATACCCGCGCTGCATTGGCCGCGAACTCGCTCAGGTAGACGCTGACCACGCGGTCTGCCGCCTCCGGCAGCAGGGTGCTGCTGGCGAACATGCGGACCTGTTCGGTGACCTCGCCGAACACCGGGAATGCACTGGCGATCGCGAAGCCGATGGCGAGCAGGGGCACGATCGCGATCAGCGTGGTGAACGCCAGGTTGGACGCCGAATCGACGCAACGCGCTTCCCGGAAGCGCGAAGACGCGAGTTGCACGGCCTGCCAGCTGTCGCGCAGCGAGCGTCCGAACGATCCGGAGGGTGGATTGGCGAACACGGCGGCGGTCTGTCGGCGGGCGATCGCCGGTCGGTGGGGTGGCGGGATCCTGCTGCAGCATGGCGCGGACCGGATCGAGCGCCGGTGCATCGACAGCGGCCCCTATTGTCGCCGTTCCCGCGCAGCCTGCGTAGGGCTTCCTATAATCGGCCGACCCATGGTGCACTGAAGGACCCGAATCGATGGCCGAGATCCTCGTTCTCTACTACAGCCGCAACGGTGCGGTTCGCGAGATGGCGCAACTCATCGCCCGAGGCGTCGGACAGGTGCCGGGCGCAGTCGCCCGCCTGCGCACGGTGCCGCCGGTGGCCACGGTTGTCGAAACGGCGGCACCACCGGTGCCGGACAGCGGTGCGCCCTACGTGGAACATGCCGACCTCGAACAGTGTGCGGGCCTCGCGCTCGGGTCGCCCACCCGCTTCGGGAACATGGCGGCACCGATGAAGCACTTCCTGGACGGCACCGGCGGCCTCTGGGCGCGCGGCGCGCTGGCGGGGAAGCCGGCCGCGGTGTTCACCTCGACCGGCACCCAGCACGGCGGCCAGGAGTCGACGCTGCTGACCATGATGCTGCCGCTGCTCCATCACGGCATGCTGTTGGTCGGCATCCCGTATACCGAACCCGAACTGTCGTCGACGCGGACCGGCGGCACGCCCTACGGCGCGAGCCATGTCGCGGGCGACCAGGCCGACCAGCCGGTCAGCGCCGACGAGAAGGCGCTGTGCATCGCGCTCGGCCGCCGGCTTGCCGACCTGTCCCTGCGGCTGGCGCGATGAGCACGCAACCGGGTCCCGGATCGAGCCCGTCGAAGCCTCCGGCTGCGCCGGTGAGTACCGGCCGGGTCGCGCTGCTGCACTGGACGGCGATCGGCAGCCTGCTCGCCCTGATCGGCGTGGCACTGGCATGGGAACTGTCCATCGCTGCCGGCCCGGACGGCCCCGGCCTGCTCGCACTGAAGGCATTGCCCCTGCTGCTGCCGCTGTTCGGCATCCTGCGTGGCCGCCGCTACACGTATCAGTGGGCGCCGATGCTGGTGCTGGCGTACTTCGTCGAAGGCGTGATGCGCGGTTACTCGGACGGCGGCGCCAGCGCCGCGGCCGGGTGGATCCAGTCCTTGCTGGCCGTGGTGTTCATCGTGTCCGCGGCCTACTACGCGCGGGACGCGCACCGGCGGGCCTAAAGTCACCGCTGTCGCAGCCGTAACCTCCAGTGCACGGGACGGCAGCGGCCGTCCCCTCGTCCCCCCCGGGACGACGAACCGGGAAGACGGGATGACAGATCCAGCACAGGTGTTCAATGGCGGCGGGCGCGGATGGCTCCCGTGGTCAGGGCGAAACGGACGTCTCGCGCTCGGGTGGGCCTGCATCGCCAACGGCAGCCGCCGGCCGCTGCTGGAGGCGACCTTCGAAGGCGTTGCGGCGACCCGTCATCGCCTGCTGGTCGACTGGACCAATGGCCACTGGCAGTTCCTGGAGGCCGTGGCACGCGACCTTGCGGGCGCCTGCGCCCAGGGATCCCCCGGCTTTTCGCCAGACCTGGCCTTGCTGCAGGCAGCGCTCGATGCACGCCCGGAGATCTCCGAACTGGCTTATGTCGCCGCCGACGGCCGGGTCGTCGCATCCACCTGCCGGCAGCGCATCGGCAGCGAGGACGACCAGCCTGGCGCACTGGCCGCAGGACTGGCTGCGCCCTTCCTGCACGGACCCTACGTGGATGCTCGGACGCTCGCGCTCGGCGCGACCACGTCGAAGTTCCATGACGCGGTGACCCTGATGTTCCGGCAGCCGGTACGCAGCGAAGGACGCACGCTGGGCTGCCTGTGCGCACGGGTGCCGAACGATGTCATGAGCGACCTGATCCAGCGCGAGGCAGGACATGTGTTCCCGGACTCCGGCGACAACTACCTCTTCATGGCCGAGTCCCGCTTCGATCGGTCGATACGCCCGGGCACGGCCCTGTCGCGCTCGCGGTTCGAAGACCGCACCTTCACGGGCGGGGACAACCTGCGCGACGGCGTGCACACACGTTGGGGCACGGTGCGCATCGCCGCGCACACGGAGTTCGAACTCGTGTTCAATGATCCGGCCACCGGCACGCTGCATCCCGGCGTGCAGGAGACCATCCGCAGGGGAAGCAACCTGTTCGCCGGCTACCCAGGCTATCCCGACTACCGGCACGTGCCGGTGATCGGCAAGGGAATCACCTTCAGCCTGCCGGGCTCGCCCGACCGCTGGGGCATGATGTGCGAGGCCGACCTCGAGGAGGCGTGCCGGATGCGGCCGCCGGGCTATCGATCGATGCGCGCATTCTGCGGGCTGGCACTGGCCACCGCGGCGCTCGACGCGCTGCTGCGCCATGCGATCGGAGCATCACCGGCCGCGCATGCAATGGCGCTCGGCGCATGGGCGGTGGCCGCGGCCTGGCTCTTCCATCGGTGGACGGTCGCGCCGATGGCACGCGCGATCGAAACGATGTCTGCCCACTTCCTGCACATCGCGGAATGCGGTGGCCCCCTGTCCGGCCGGCTGCACGCCTCGTCGCTCGCCGAAGACGGCAGCGCTGCGCTGGCGCGCTGGATCAACAGCTTCGTCGACAGGACCGAGGAGACGGTGCGCTCGGTCAGCGCCGCAACCGCGCGCCTCGGCCTCGCGTCGGACGAGCTCGCAGGCACGTCGAACGCGATCGCGGCTGCGTCGCGCCAGCAGAGCGAAAGCGCCGCCGATGCCGCGAGTGCGGTCGAAGAGGTGACGGTCAGCGTCGCACACGTCGCCGACAACGCGGCGGTCGCAGCCCGGCTGTCGGATGTAGCCGGCGAGGCCTCCGATGCCGGCCATCAGGTCGTCGGCCGGACGGCACGCGACGTCGAAGCCATCGCAGCATCCATCCGGGATTCGAGCACGGTGGTGCAGCGGCTGGGCGAACGGTCGCAGCAGATTGACGGCATCGCCCGCACGATCCACGACATCGCCGGCCAGACCAACCTGCTGGCGCTCAACGCCGCGATCGAGGCGGCGCGCGCCGGCGAACAGGGGCGCGGCTTCGCGGTCGTCGCGGACGAAGTGCGCAAGCTGGCCGAACGCACCTCGCGCTCGACGCAGGAGATCGCCGAGGTGATCGCCTCGATCATCGGCGACACCACGAGTGCCGTGGCGACCATGTCGGGTTGCACCGACAAGGCCGGCGCGGGGGTCGAGCAGGCAGCAGCGGCCGCCCACGCGCTGGAAGGGATCGGCCGCAGCGTGGCCGAGAATCGCACAATGATCCGCGAGATCGCCGAGGCGACCGGTGCGCAGCGGATCGCCACCGAGGGCATCGCCCACTGCATCGAGGAGATCGCGCGCATGAGCGAGGCGAACGCACAGGCCGTGGGCGAGGCCGAAGCTGCCGCCCGCCGCCTGCAGTACCTGGCGGTGGACCTGCGCAAGTCCGTCGCCCGGTTCGAGGCGGCGCCTGTCGCGGGCGGCGGATCAGCCCGCCGAAAGGTGGCGGGCTAGCCTGCCGCGCCGGTCAGCCCTGCGGGTTGGTCCGCTCGAGGTTGGCCTGCAGCCGGTTGAGCGCGTTCAGGTAGGCCTTCACCGAGGCGACCACGATGTCGGTGTCTGCACCGACGCCATTCACGATGCGTCCGGCGAGGTGCAGCCGGACGGTGACCTCACCTTGCGACTCGGTGCCCTTGGTGATGCTGTTCACCGAATACAGTTGCAGGTCGGCACCGCTGCCGGCCAGCGACTCGACCGCCTTGAAGGCGGCGTCGACCGGCCCGCTGCCGGTGCAGTTCGCCGTGCGCTCGCTGCCGCCGATCGACAGCGTGACACTGGCACGCGGCGGCTCGCCGGTCTCGGAGTGCGCGCTCATCGACGCCAGCTTGTAGAACTCGACCTGCGCCGTCACCGTCTCGTCGGACATGAGGGCCTGCAGGTCTTCATCGAAGATCTCGTGCTTGCGGTCGGCCAGTTCCTTGAACCGCGCGAACGCCGCGTTCAGGATCTCCTCGGATTCGACCACCACGCCGAGTTCCTGCAGCCGGGTACGGAACGCATTGCGACCGGACAGCTTGCCGAGCACGATCCGGTTGGCGTTCCAGCCCACGTCCTGCGCGCGCATGATCTCGTAGGTCTCGCGGTTCTTCAGCACGCCGTCCTGGTGGATGCCAGACTCGTGCGCGAACGCGTTCGCCCCGACCACGGCCTTGTTCGGCTGCACAGCGAAACCGGTGATGCCCGAGACCAGGCGGCTGGCCGGCACGATCTGCGTGGTGTCTATGTTCGTGTCGCAGGTGAAGAAATCCTGGCGGGTGCGCACCGCCATCACGATCTCTTCCAGCGCGGCGTTGCCGGCACGCTCGCCCAGGCCGTTGATGGTGCACTCGACCTGCCGCGCACCGTTCATCACGCCGGCGAGCGAGTTGGCCGCGGCGAGGCCGAGGTCGTTGTGGCAGTGGGTCGACCACACCACCTTGTCGGCACCCGGCACCCGCTCGCGCAGCACCCGGATCAGCGCGCCGTACTGGTCGGGCATCGTGTAGCCGACGGTATCGGGGATGTTGAGCGTGGTCGCGCCCGCCTTGATCACGGCCTCGAGCACGCGGCAGAGGAAATCGATGTCGGACCGGCCGGCATCTTCGGGCGAGAACTCGACGTCGTCGGTGAAGCCGCGCGCGAACTTCACCGCATTGACCGCCGTCTCGAGCACCTGCGACGGCTCCATCCGGAGCTTCTTCTCCATGTGGATGCGCGAGGTGGCAAGGAAGGTATGGATGCGCTTGCGCGGCGCCGGCGCGATCGCCTCTGCGCAGCGGCGGATGTCCGCCTCGTTCGCGCGCGAAAGGCCGCAGACCGTCGACTCGCGGATGATCGACGCCACCGAATGCACCGCCTCGAAGTCGCCGTTGCTCGCCGCCGGGAAGCCGGCTTCCATCACGTCGACCCGCATCCGCTCGAGCTGGCGGGCGATGCGCAGCTTCTCTTCCCGGGTCATGGTGGCGCCGGGGCTCTGCTCGCCGTCGCGCATGGTCGTGTCGAAAATGATGAGGCGGTCGGTGCTCATGATGTCTCCTTGCCGCAGGATATGCGGTCTGTGGCTTCGATCACCGGCTTCAGGTCATGAGCCGGTGCGGGGCAACGCAACAGGGGTCGTAGAAGGCTAGCGCGCGGGGCGCAGCAGCCGGCTGGCCAGCAGCGTGCTGGTCAGCAGCGAGAAGATCACGACGCGTTGGGTTACCGAGGACATGGCTTCAGTCTAGGACGTGTCGGGCGGGAGCGCAAGCCCGGTCCTGCCGCCGGTTCGCGGGCAGGCCTTCCGGCCTGCGCATCTGCGTGCCGGGGTTGCAGCCCGCTCACGCTCGCGGATCGCCTTTCTCGCCGGCCGCTGGCGGCGGCGATGGCGGGACCGGTGGCTCGTCCACCGCCGGCGGCTCGGCCTTTGCCGCGCGCATCGAGAACAGCGTCATCACGTACCCGGACAGCGCGTAGACCACCGACACGGCAAGCAGCAGCTCGGCCAGGGTATCGGCGATGAGGCTGAGCAGCCCGACGCCGATCGCAGTGCCCACGATCGCCCTGAACGACACCGCCTTGCGCAGGTTGATGTCCTTGCCGCTGTAGAACTTGAAGTTGCTGACCATCGAGAAGCCGGCGAACACGGTGACGATCCAGGCGAGCCACATCACGTCGCCACCCTCGACCTGGTACAGGCTGAAGGCCCAGACCAGGCTGGCCACCAGGCTCGCCGCCGCGGGACTGGGCAGCCCGGTGAAGTACCGCTTGTCCGCGATGTCCAGCTGCGTGTTGAACCGGGCCAGGCGCAACGCGGCGCAGGCGCAGTAGATGAACGCGGCGACCCAGCCCAGCCGGCTCAGCAGCCATTGCGACTTGCTTCCGATCTCGCCGAGCTGGGAGAAGTCCTTCAGCGCCCAGACATAGACCACCAGCGCCGGCGCGACGCCGAACGAGACCATGTCCGACAGCGAATCGTACTCGGCACCGAACGCGCTCTGCGTACGCGTCCAGCGGGCAACCCGACCGTCGAGGCCGTCGAGGATGCCGGCGATGAAGATCGCCGCTGCAGCCACCTCGAAGCGTCCGTTCATCGCCTGCACGATCGCGAAGAAGCCTGCGAACAGCGCCGCCGTGGTGAACGCGTTGGGCAGCCAGTAGATGCCGCGCCTGCGGCCCTCGACCTTCGCCAGCTTGTGCGGATCGCGGCGGATCATCGATGCTGCCCGTCTGCCGGGCGGGTGGCCGGCGGTGCCAGCTCTGCCAGGACCGTCTGGCCCGCGAACACCACGTCGCCCAGCGTCGCGCGTGGCGTGGCATCCGGCGGCAGGTAGACGTCGACGCGCGAACCGAAGCGGATGAAGCCGAAGCGCTGCCCGCGTTCGACGCGATCGCCGGGCTTCGCGTAACAGAGGATGCGGCGCGCGATCAGCCCGGCGATCTGCACGCAGGTCACGCGCGAGCCATCGGCGGTGTCGATCACCATCGCGTTGCGTTCGTTCTCGAGGGAAGCCTTGTCGATCGCCGCGTTGAAGAAGCGGCCCGGGAAGTAGCGCACCTCGCGCACCTCGCCGTCGACGGGCACCCGGTTCGAATGCACGTTGAACACGTTCATGAACACCGAAACCTTGAGTGCATCGCGATCGAGGTACGGATCGCGCGCCTTCTCGACCGCCACGATGCGGCCGTCCGCCGGCGAGATCACGGCATTGCCGGCGGCGTCGAAGCCGCGCGCGGGGTCGCGGAAGAACTGCACCACGAACACGGCGATGATCCACAGCGGCAGGGACCACCAGGGCCCGGCGAACACGGCAGCCGCCAGTGCCGCACCCACCGCCAGCGCGATGAAGGGCCAGCCCTCGCGCGCCAGGATGGGGTGCGGGTAGTGCGTCATCAGTTGCGCGACCGGTCGACCAGCTGGTTGGCCTTGATCCACGGCATCATGCCGCGCAGCTTGCCGCCGACCGTCTCGATCGAGTGCGCCTGGCCGATGCGGCGCATGGCCTTCAGCGTCGGTGCATCGGCACGGTTCTCGAGGATGAACTCCTTGGCGAACTGGCCGGTCTGGATCTCGGTCAGGATCTTCTTCATCTCGACCTTGGTCTGCTCGGTGATGATGCGCGGGCCGCGGGTGAAGTCACCGTACTCGGCGGTGTTCGAGATCGAGTAGCGCATGTTCGCGATGCCGCCTTCGTACATCAGGTCGACGATCAGCTTGAGCTCGTGCAGGCACTCGAAGTAGGCCATCTCGGGCGCATAGCCCGCCTCGACCAGCGTCTCGTAGCCGGCCTGGACCAAGGCGGTCGCGCCGCCGCAGAGCACGGCCTGCTCGCCGAACAGGTCGGTCTCGGTCTCTTCCTTGAACGTGGTCTCGATCACGCCTGCACGGGCCGCGCCGATGGCCGCCGCATACGACAGCGCGACGTCGCGCGCCTTGCCGCTGGAATCCTGGGCGATCGCGATCAGCGAAGGCACGCCGCCGCCCTGGGTGTAGGTCGAACGCACCAAGTGGCCGGGGCCCTTCGGCGCGATCATGATCACGTCGATCTCCGCCTTCGGCAGGATCTGCTGGAAATGCACGTTGAAGCCGTGGGCGAAGGCCAGCGTCGCGCCCTTCTTGATGTTCGGCTCGACCGATTCCTTGTAGACCTGTGCCTGGTGCTCGTCGGGCAGCAGCATCATCACGAGGTCGGCACCCTTGACCGCGTCATCGACTTCCTTGACGGTGAGGCCGGCGGCCTTCGCCTTCTCCCAGGACGAACCGCCCTTGCGCAGGCCGACGGTGACCTTCACGCCGGAATCCTTCAGGTTGTTCGCGTGGGCATGGCCCTGCGATCCGTAGCCGAGGATGGTGACGTTGCGGCCCTTGATCAGGGACAGGTCTGCGTCCTTGTCGTAAAAGATGTTCATGCCCAGTCTCCGCGATGCGTTGTGTGTGTGTGAATCGAGTAAGTGCACCGGGCGCTGCGCGCCCGGCATCGGAACCGGTGTACCCCGGGCACCGGCCGGCCCTGTGGTCAGACCTTGAGTACCCGCTCTCCCCGGCCGATGCCCGAGGCGCCGGTGCGGACGGTTTCCAGGATCAGCCCGGGTTCGACCGCCTGCAGGAAGGCGTCGAGCTTGGACCCCTCCCCCGTCAGTTCGATCGTGTAGGACTTGTCGGTCACGTCGATGATGCGGCCACGGAAGATCTCCGCCATCCGCTTCATCTCCTCGCGGTCCTTGCCGGCGGCGCGCACCTTGACGAGCATCAGCTCGCGCTCGATATGCGCGCCGTCCGAAAGATCGACCACCTTCACCACTTCGATCAGCTTGTTCAGCTGCTTGGTGATCTGCTCGACGACCTCTTCCGAGCCGGTGGTGACGATGGTCATCCGGGACAGCGTGGCGTCTTCGGTGGGTGCCACCGTCAACGACTCGATGTTGTAGCCACGGGCCGAAAACAGGCCCGATACCCGCGACAGCGCGCCAGGTTCGTTCTCGAGCAGGATGGAAATGATATGGCGCATCGGGTATCGGTCAGTACGTATGGATTCGGGCGGGAGACTGCGCCGGCTGCGCGGAAGGACCGGCAGCCTCGCGGGGCGGTTGTTGCACCGGCACCCCGGACGCGCCGGGCGGCACCAGGGTGCGCGGGAGGCCGCGCACGGCCCTCCCGGGGCGGTGGGTCAGACCAGGATCATCTCCGACAGGCCCTTGCCGCCGGGCACCATCGGGAACACGTTTTCGGTCTGGTCGGTGATGAAGTCCATGAACACCAGCCGGTCCTTCATCGAGAACGCCTCGCGCATCGCGCCATCGACGTCGGACGGCTTGTCGATGCGCATGCCGACATGGCCGTACGACTCGGCGAGCCTGACGAAATCGGGCAGCGCATCCATGTAGGACTCTGCATGCCGGTTGCCGTGGAAGAACTCCTGCCACTGGCGCACCATGCCCATGTAGCGGTTGTTCAGCATCACGACCTTGATCGGCAGCCGGTACTGCGTGCAGGTCGACAGCTCCTGGATGCACATCTGGATGCTGGCTTCGCCGGTGACGCAGGCGACCTGTGCATCGCGGTGCGCCAGCTGGACGCCCATCGCAGAGGGCAGGCCGAAGCCCATCGTGCCCAGGCCGCCGGAATTGATCCAGCGGCGCGGCTGGTCGAACTTGTAGAACTGCGCGGCCCACATCTGGTGCTGGCCGACGTCGGAGGTGACGAAGGCGTTGCCTTCGGTGGCCCTGTACAGCGATTCGATCACCGACTGCGGCTTGATGATCGCGCTCGCCTTGTCGTACTTGAGGCAGTCACGGCTGCGCCACTCCTCGATCTGCTTCCACCAGGCCGACAGCGCGGCCGCGTCGGGCCGCTCCTGCGACGAGGCGAGCTGCGCCAGCATGTCGGTCAGCACGTCCTTGACGTTGCCGACGATCGGCACGTCGACCTTCACGCGCTTCGAGATGGACGACGGATCGATGTCGATATGGACGATCCGGCGCTCTTCCTGGTGGAAGTGCTTCGGGTTGCCGATCACGCGGTCATCGAAACGGGCGCCGACCGCGAGCAGCACGTCGCAGTGCTGCATCGCCATGTTCGCTTCATAGGTGCCGTGCATGCCGAGCATGCCGACGAACTGCGGGTCGGTGGCCGGGAAGCCCCCCAGGCCCATCAGCGTGTTGGTGCAAGGGAAACCGAGCGCACGCACCAGCTTCGCCAGGTCGGCCGACGCTTCACCGAGGATCACGCCGCCGCCGGTGTAGATCATCGGGCGCTTCGCTTCCATCAGCAGCTGCATGGCCTTCTTGATCTGGCCCGAGTGGCCGCGGGTCACCGGGCTGTACGAGCGCATCGGCACGTTCTGCGGATAACTGAACACCGCCTTCTCAGAGGTGATGTCCTTCGGGATGTCGACCAGGACCGGGCCGGGCCGGCCGGTGGTCGCGATCTGGAAGGCCTTCCGGATCGTGGTGGCGATGTCGCGCACGTCCTTCACCAGGAAGTTGTGCTTCACGCACGGACGCGTGATGCCGACGGTGTCGACTTCCTGGAACGCATCCTGGCCGATCGCATGGGTGGGCACCTGCCCGGTGATGATCACCATGGGGATCGAGTCCATGTACGCGGTGGCGATGCCGGTGACCGCGTTGGTGACGCCCGGACCGGACGTGACCAGGGCGACGCCGGGCCGCGTGGTCGACCGAGCGTACCCGTCGGCAGCATGGACGGCTGCCTGCTCGTGCCGGACCAGGATGTGCTTGACCTTGTCCTGCTTGGAAATCTCGTCGTAGATGTAGAGCACGGCCCCGCCGGGGTAGCCGAACACGAACTCGACCTGCTCTTCCTGAAGGCAGCGGATGACGATTTCCGCCCCGGTGAGTTCCATGACGTTCGCAGCGATCCTGTCCATTGGATAACCTTTAGGTACCGAGGGTACTTTTTTGCGGGACCGCGAGCGGTCGGGTTGCGGCACGGGTTGCGACACGGGTCGCAGCAAGGCTCGCAGCACGGCTCGCAACGGCTGCGGGAACGCTCGCCCGGGCCCCTTTTTCGCGATTCGAAACGAACCGGAGAGGCTACCGGCAAGGGGAGATGGGGTCAAGCAACTCTCTCCCGCGCAGCGCGCGTCCATGCCGACGGCGCCTGCGGCGGGGAGCCGGGCGAGCGCTTTGGTACCATTGCGCGCCCCCGGACCTGCAGCGCGCGCAACGGCCGCGTCGGGCGGACTCCCCCCACGAATCCCTCCGCGACCGAGAACGATCCTGGCTTCCGAGAGCGAACTGTCGAAATTCCTGTCAGAAGTCGAGCGCAGGGCCTTCAAGCAGGCGACCTACGCCGTGCGGGACCCGGAAGCCGGGCTGGACATCGTGCAGGATTCGATGATGAAGCTCGCGGAGAAGTACGCTGACAGGCCGGTGGAAGAGCTGCCGATGCTGTTCCAGCGGATTCTCCAGAACACGATCCGCGACTGGTACCGGCGCACCCGGGTCCGGAATACCTGGACCACGCTGTTCTCGTCCTTTTCGCAGGGCAAGGACGACGAGGAAGTCGATCCGCTCGAGACACTCCAGGCCGCAGCCGATCCGAACGGTCAGGGAATCAATCCGTCAGACCGGTTGCAGCGTATTCAAACCCTTGAAACGATTGAAGAAGCGCTGTCGAAGCTGCCGGCGCGTCAACGCGAAGCCTTCCTGCTTCGTTACTGGGAGGAACTGGATGTCGCCGAAACGGCCGAAGCAATGGGCTGTTCGGAAGGCAGTGTAAAGACTCATTGCTCGCGGGCCACCCATGCGCTCGCCGAGCTGCTCAAAGCCAAAGGAATTTCCCTGTGAACGACGCGCAATTCGGCAGGCAGGTTGCAACGCTGCTCGATGAAGGGCTGGCGCGTGTTGACGAGAACGTCCAGACCCGGCTCCAGATCGCGCGG
>JAIENF010000648.1 GCA_019751575.1 Burkholderiales bacterium | reverse complement strand
ATCGACATCGTTGAACCTGCGCGCTTGTTCGATCACCAGTGCCGGCGATTTGCAGTCGCCACCGGAATACACGTAGCGGCCGCGAAGCGACGCGGGATAGTCGGCGGCCAGTGCCGACGCTGTCAGCGTCGAAACCAGCACGGCCGTCAGTACGGATATGTTTCGGCGCATGTCCTTTCCTCCTTGCAAGACGCTGATCGCGTCCATGTCCGTTGCGATACAATTCCTGTATCGGCATCGAAACGGTCTGCCTTAATGCCTCGCAACGTCGTCGTGCTCGGCGCCGGCGCCATCGGCTGCAACGTGTCCACCGACCTCGCGCGGGCAGGCCATGCGCCGATCGTCGTCGACCCCTGGCCCGCGCAGGTCGAAGCGCTCCGTACGCGCGGCCTCCGGATAACGCTGCCGGACGGCGAGGAACTCGCCCCCCCGGTCGAGGCGCTGCACCTGTGCGACTTCGCCAGCCATCGGCGCACATACGAAACCTATGACGTCGCGCTGATCGTGATGAAGTCCCAGGATGCGCGATGGATGGCCGATTTCGTGCGGCCCCACCTCGCGCCAGATGCGGTCGTGGTTGGCCTGATGAACGGCATGAACGACGAGGCGATCGCGTCGGTGGTCGGGCGGGAGCGCACGGTCGGTGCCTGCATCGAGCTCGCAGCCGAGCTGTTCGTGCCGGGCGAGACCCTGCGCAAGACCCCGCGCGGGCGCAGCTGGTTCGCGCTCGGCGAACTCGACGGCCGGATGACGCCGAGGCTCGAGATGCTGCGCGACCTGCTTTCGTGCGCCGCGCAGGTGACCACCACCGCCCGCATCCGCGACGCCAAGTGGACCAAGCTGGTCACCAACTCGATGGTGCTGTCGCCTTTCGCGATGCTGGGCCTGCAGTCGTACGAGGCCATCCAGGACCCGCAGCTCTCCGAGCTGATCCGCCGCATCGGCTGCGAGACGATCGCCGTCGGCGCGGCGCACGGCTACCGGCTGCAGCCCATCTTCGGGCTGACCGAAGCCGAGTTCGGCGCGCACGCCGGAAATGCGCCGGGTGCCATCGCCGACAAGCTGGTGGCCACGCTCGCCGGCCACATCGGAAAGCGCTCGCGCAACACGGCGCTGCAGGACCTGATGAAGCAGCGCCGCAGCGAGACCGACTACATCAACGGGCTGGTGGTGGAACTCGGCCGGCTGGCTGGCGTGCCAACCCCTGGCAACAGTGCAGTCTGCGACATCGTGCGCCGGATCGAGCGCGGCGAACTCGGGCCGTCGATCGAGAACATGGGATTGCTCGATCTCGACGGCGGGGGATGAGCATCCGGCCGGTCGCGGCCGGGGCGGTCACAGGTTGCCGATGCCTGCCTCGGCGATGACCCGCTTCCACTTCGCCACTTCGGCGGCGAAGTACTTGCGGAACGTGTCGATGCTGCCGCCGAGCGGCTCGAATCCGTTGCCTCCGAACTGCTGCAGCATCTCCGGATGCCGGATCGCCGCGTTGACGGCGGCGTTGATGCGCTCCTGGATCGGGCGCGGCGTCTTCGCCGGCGCGAGCAGTCCGTACCAGCCGGAGAATTCGTATCCTGGCACGCCGGCTTCGGCAATGGTCGGGATGTCCTGCGCCAGGGACGAACGGGTGGCGCTGCTCACGCCGAGCCCGCGCACCTTGCCGCTGCGTACATGGGGCAGGACCGTCGAGATGCCGATCAGGGCCACGTTCACCTCGCCGGACAGCAGCGCGGCCATCGACGGACCGGTGCCCTTGTACGGTACATGCACCATCTTGATCCCGGTCGCATTGGCGAGCAGTTCGGTGCCCATGTGCGACGCACCGCCGGCGCCGCCGGAACCGAAGGTGACCTGCCCCGGCTTCGCCTTCGCCAGCGCGATCAGTTCGCCCAGCTTCGACGCCTGGACCGAGGGGTGGACGACGAGCAACGACGGCTGGCTCGCGACCAGCGCCACCGGCGCAAGGTCGCGCAGCACGTCGAACGGGGCGTTGCGGTTGAGCGTGCCGACATACGACACGCCGACGCTCTGCATCAGCAGCGTCTGGCCGTCCGGGTTGGCCCGCACCACCAGTTCCGTCGCGATCAGTCCGCCGCTGCCGGCGCGGTTGTCGACCACGACCTGCTGCTTCCACGCGTCCGACAGTCGCTGGGCGAGCAGCCGGCCCAGGATGTCGATGCCGCCGCCCGGGGCTGCGGCGGCGATCAGCCGCACCGGCCGCGACGGGTACGACTGGACGTCGGCTGCGGTTGCCTCTGCGGCGACGGCCTGGCCGGCGAAACCGGCGGTGGCGATCGACAGGGAAACGCAGGTGAATGCGCAGGCGCGTGCGGCGCCTGCCGGAAATCGATGCGTCACGGGTGTTGTCCTCCGGCTCCGGCTGCGCCTGGATGGCTGCATGTCGCGAAGCCCGCGAAGTGTGCCTCGCGGGATCGTGTGCCGCAACCAGAGCCCCGGGGTGTGCGTCGCCGCACGTCCGTCGTGTTGCGTCCGTCGCCTTGGGTCAGTCGCCTTGGGTCAGTCGTTCCCGCTGCGCGCACGCCGCGGCGGCAGGAACAGGTCGCGGTCGGCCGGATCGATCAGGGGCATCAGCACGAACTCGTCCAGCCCCTGGGCTCGCAGTGCCGCGGTCACCAGGTGCAGGTGCACGTAGAAGTTGTTGCGCCCGAGTTCTGTGGACGCTCCGCTGAAGAACGGCGGGATCCGCGGCGAGGCGGTCCGGAACAGGAAGACCGCGGTGTTGGTCCGGTCGGTCACGCGCACCGCCGAGAGCAGCGAGTACAGCCCGCCCGGCGTCGCCGCGGCTGCCGCTGGCTGTCCGTTGATGAAGCGCAGGGCAAACGCGAACTCGCGCCCCGGCCGGCCTGCGGCGGCATCGCCGAGGGCCGCCGCCGCTTCCGATGCCGGGGGATCTGCTTCGATCAGCACCCGCCGGGGCTTCATCGGGTCATCGCCGAAGCGACGGTACACCGCCAGCGGCGTAGCACCGCGCATCGCCTCGCTCGCATCGCGCGCGACCCTGCCCTCTGCATCGACCACCACGATGCGCGCCTGCGCGGGCAGCGGTCTCAGCAGCATGCCGATGCCGGATACGGCATCGGCAAGGTAACCCTGTCCGAGGTAGCCGAGGCCGACGGCAAGCGCGGCGAAACGTACGCCGGCCCTGGCCTGCTCGCGGAACGCCCAGCAGAGCAGCCCCAGTCCGTAGAGCACGATCAGGGTGACGAAACCCGGGATGGCTACGCTCCATCCGTCGCGCGCCACCGCTGTCCATGCCCAGGCAAAGGCCGCCAGCAACCCGGCCGCAGGCAGGCCATGGCGGCGCACGAGCGTTCGGAGGTGCGTCGTGTCGCGGGCGCACGCCATCAGTGCGAGCATCAGCAGCGACGGCGGCAGTCGATCGGCGAGGGCCCCGCCATCGACCACGGTCTTCAGGCAGTTCAGCGCCGCGAAAGCGAACAGCGCGATCGCCGCCGGATGCCAGTCGTGGCGGCGCGCGATGCCCGGCGCGGCGGCAAGCGCGGCGGCCAGGCCCGAGACGAACAGCAGTCCGATCGTCCAGCGCTCCATCGCCGGCACATGGGCGAGCAGCACGTCGCCGGTGTCGTAGGCGCTGCCCGGCCCGCCAATCAGGGCGAGCCCGGTAGCGGCGGTGAAGGACTGCAGCAGCGTCGACAGCCCGGCCTTGCCGAGATCGCTGTGCAACAGGGCGTTGCAGGTGTTCCCGTCGCCCGACCAGTGGCAGGCATCGAGCTGCCAGGGCAGTTCCAGCCTTTCCTGGTAGCCGAACAGCGCCAGCAGGCCTATGCCGTGGGCGAACACGAGCGTCCCCAGCAGCACATGCCCGGCGTCGGGACGGTCCAGCCAGGCCGCCTTCCAGCGCCGGGCGGCGGCCAGGCTACACATCATCGCCGCCGTGCCGGCGAGCAGGAACAGCGCGCCGCCATCCGAGGTGCTGTGGAACAGCGGATCGAGGATCCATTTCACGCAGATGCGCACGACATCGGACAGCCGCATCGCCACCGCGACCGCCACGCAGAGCGCTGCAACCGCCAGCAGTCCCGCGGTCGTCACCCGCCCCCCTGGAGGGGCGTCCGTTCCCGGCTTCAGTACGAGGGGCTCGCCGACCAAGTGATCGTGTGGGGTCCGTGAGTGATCCTGACGACGCGTCCGGATCTCGAGGTGAACTGTATCTGGTCCCGCGTGCGCGAGCATGCCGGGCCTTCGTCCGGATCCGCGAACCGGGTGTGCCGGCATTCCCCCATCGTCAGCTGCCGGGCGGAGTCCCGTTTCGCTTGGGTTCCCGGGCATCGGTTGGTATCATCGGGCCAGAGACTGAACGAGCGAGGGTTTCGCCATGACGACCGGATACGCACCTGACATCTGCACCCTGACGCCGCGCACGGTGCGTGCGGGGTCCGGCAGTGGCGTGACGTCGTTCGCCCTGCGTGCAGCCGGGGCCGTCCTGGCCGCGGCCTCGATGACCCTGGCGGTGCCCGCGCTGGCGCAATCGCCGTCGGCCACCGGCTGGTACACCGGTTTCGGCCTCGGCCAGTCCCGCCTGGGCTTCAGGACCGGGGATTTCAACGTCGGTCCGGCCGGCACTGCCGTCGCTTTCGACGACAGCAACACCGCGTTCAAGTTCTTCGCCGGCTACCGGGTGTTGCCGTGGCTTGCGATCGAAGGCGGGTACGACAACCTCGGGCGCAACGCCGTCAGCTTCACCAACGCCGGCGGCACCGCCCGGCTCGACTACAAGGTCGACGCCCTCAAGCTCACCGGCGTGGGTTCCTTCGCGTTCGGCAACACCGGCTTCTCGGCCTTCGGCAAGCTCGGCTTCGGCTATACGCGGGTGCGCGAGAACAGCAGCAATTTCCCGGCCGTGATGGCGCGTGGCGAGCTGTCCGACCGCGAGTGGCGGATCAGCCCGGTCATCGGTGCCGGCCTGCAGTACCAGCTGCCGCGCGGGCTCGCGCTGCGCGCCGAATACGAGCACTACAACGAGGTCGGCGACTCGCCGTTTCCGACTGGCCGTGCGCGCGCCGGCCTGTGGTCGCTGTCGCTGATGTACCTGTTCTGATAGCCGGCTGGCGGCTCAGCGGAGCAGCAGCGCGCCGCCCGAGATGATCAGCAGCACCGCCACGATCCGGCGGAAGCCCGACGGGGTGGCGCGGGCGTGCATCCGTGCGCCGATGCCCAGGCCGAGCAGCGCGCAGGGCAGGGCCAGCGCCGCCAGCGTGAGCGTGCCGCGGTCGAAGTGGCCGAGGGACAGGTAACCCAGCCCGCGCAGGGTGCCGAGTACCACCAGCACCGCGGACATGGATGCCCGGAAGGCATGCTTGTCGAGCTTCAGCCATTCCAGGTAGACCCCGTATACCGGTCCGGCCAGCCCGCCGAAGGTCGTGCCCACGATCGCGGCGAACGTGGCGAGCGGCGGCACCACCAGCCAGCGCGGCAGCCGCGGCCCTGCCGACGGCCGGTCGCCCTTGAGCAGCGACCACAGGCCGAAGCCGGCCACGAACACGCCCAGCGCGGTGACCAGCGTGTCGTCGGCAAGCCGGTCGAACAGGTACAGGCCCACCGCCACGCCGACGAGGCTCCAGGGCAGCAGCGGCTTCAGGTCGCGCCATGCGATCTGGTCGCGGTGGCGCACCGCGATGCCTATCGACGACAGCACGGCGATCAGCGTGACCACCGGCACCACCATGCTCAGCGGCAGGAACAGGGCCAGGGCCGGGATCAGGATTGCACCGAAGCCGGCGAGGTTGCGTATCGCGAAACCGGCGGTGAAGATCAGTGCAGCCCAGGCGAGCTGGAACGCGCTCAGGCCTTCCATCGGGTCACTGCTCGCGTTCCTTCGGCTGGCCTTTCACGCGGACGATGCGCACCACCTCGGGGATGAGCCGCAGCCGCTTCATGATCTGCGCCAGGTGGAACCGGTTGGTCACCTGCAGCGTGAAGTTCATCGTCGAGTAGGCGCTCGAGTCGGACTGCTCGACGCTCACGTTGTCGATGTTCGAGCCTGCCTCGGCGATGCCGCCGGCCACCCGCGCGAGCACGCCGCGTTCATTGGCCACCGACAGCCGTATGCTCACCAGGAAGGTGCGCCGCGTCTTGTCGTCCCACTGCACGTCGACCCAGCGGTCGGATTCGTGCCGGCTCTTGCGGATCACCGGGCAGTCCTGGGTGTGGATGACGATGCCCTGGCCCTTGCTGACCAGGCCGATCACCGGGTCGCCCGGGATCGGGTTGCAGCAGCGCGCCAGCTGGGCAGCCATGCCTTCGGTGCCGCGGATCAGGATGGTGCCCGGCATCTGCTGCTCGGACGGCGCGCTGCCGGAACGTTGCAGCAGGCTCGCCGCGACCACCGCCGCCAGTCGCTTGCCCAGCCCGATGTCGGCATTCAGCTCGGCCTTGCTCTTCGCCCCGGACTCGCGCAGGTACTTGTCCCAGCTGTCGGCGTCGATCTCCGACGGCGTGCCCTTGAGCGTGGCCAGCGCCTGGTTCAGCAGCCGCTCGCCGAGCAGCACCGATTCCTCGAGCTGCATCGTCTTCAGGAAGTGCCGGATCTGCGAGCGCGCGCGCGCGGTGGCGACGAAGTTGAGCCAGGCCGGGTTCGGCCGCGCCTGCACTGCGGTGATGATGTCCACCCGGTCGCCGTTCTTCAGCTCGGTGCGCAGCGGCATCAGCTCGTCGTTGATCTTGACCGCGATCGCGCGGTTGCCGATGTCCGTGTGCACGAAATAGGCGAAGTCGACCGCGGTCGCGCCGCGCGGCAGCGCCATGATCTTGCCCTTGGGCGTGAACACGTAGACTTCGTCCGGGAACAGGTCGACCTTCAGGTGTTCGAGGAATTCGACCGCGGTGCCGGAGGTGGTCTGCAGTTCGAGCAGGCTCTGCAGCCACTGGTGCGTCTTCTGGTGCAACTCGTTCAGGTCGGCGTCGGAGGTCTTGTAGAGCCAGTGCGAGGCGACGCCAGCCTCTGCGATCTTGTGCATTTCGTGGGTGCGGATCTGCACCTCGAGCGGCATGCCGAACGGGCCGAACAGCGTTGTGTGCAGCGACTGGTAGCCGTTGGCCTTGGGGATCGCGATGTAGTCCTTGAACTTGCCCGGGAACGGCTTGTACAGCCCGTGCAGCACGCCCAGCGTCACGTAGCAGGACGGCACGTCCTTCACGATCACCCGGAAGCCGTAGATGTCCTGCACCTGCGCGAACGACAGCTGCTTCTCGAGCATCTTGTTGTAGATCGAGTACAGGTGCTTCTCGCGCCCGCTGACCGAGGCATCGATGCTGGCTTCCTTCAGCCGCGCGAGGATCGCGTCCTGCACCTTGCCGACGACTTCGCGCCGGTTGCCGCGCGAAGTCTTTAGCGCCTTGGCCAGCACCCGGTAGCGCGTCGGATGCAGGTAGCGGAACGAGAGGTCCTCGAGCTCCTGGTAGATGCTGTTCAGGCCGAGCCGGTTGGCGATCGGCGCGTAGATGTCGAGCGTCTCGCGCGCGATGCGCTTCTTGCGCACCGGGTCCATCACCTGCATCGTGCGCATGTTGTGCAGGCGGTCGGCGAGCTTGATCAGGATCACGCGCACGTCGCGCGCCATCGCCAGCAGCATCTTGCGGAAGTTCTCGGCCTGGAAGTCTTCCTTGCTCTGGAACTCGATCGCGTCGATCTTCGACACGCCGTCGACCAGCTCGGCCACCGGCTTGCCGAACGACTCCGCGATCTCTTCCTTGGTGACGGCGGTGTCTTCCATCACGTCGTGCAGCAGCGCGGCGGTCAGCGCCTGCGGGTCGAGGTGCCACTGCGCCAGTATCTTGGCCACCGCCAGCGGATGGGAGATGTAGGGCTCGCCGCTCTTGCGGAACTGGCCGTGGTGCGCGGCTTCGCTGAACGCGTAGGCACGCTGCAGCCGGGAAACGTCGTCTGCCTTGAGGTAGGACGTGAGGTCCTTGAACAGCAGTTCGGCTTCGACCATCAGCGCTGCGGCCCGTAGGGTTGGATCGACCGGTCGCAATTCGACGACCGGCACTTCAACGATCGGAGCCTACCAGAAAGCACAACGCCGCCCGGGGCCTTCGGCACGGGGCGGCGTCGTCCATCGCAGGCCGCGCGTGCGGCCTGCATCCGGGCTGGCGGGCGCGGGGCGCCCGGCACGGCTCAGGTGCTCGGCGGACGGTTCGCGATGTCGAGGCTGATCTTGCCCATCGCGATCTCGCGCAGCGCGATCACGGTCGGCTTGTCCTTGTTCGCCTCGACCAGGGGGGTGGCGCCCATCGTGAGCTGGCGCGCGCGGTAGGTGGCGGCGAGCGTCAGCTCGAAGCGGTTGGTGACCTGCTTGAGGGCGTCGTCTACGGTGATACGGGCCATTTCGAAGTCTCCGGCGTCCTGGCGTGCGGGGCACCCCAGGAGGGTTCATCTGAGCGCGTCAATCAGCGCCTGGTGGCGTGCGAGTTGCGCGGAACGCATCAGTCGGTGCGCGATGGCGATGCTCTGCAGTTCACGCGCAGCGGTGGCGAATACCGAGTTCACTATAACATAGTCGAATTCATGCACATGGGCGATCTCGGCCCGTGCCGCCTGCACCCGGCGGTCGATCACCTCGTCGCTGTCCTGCCCGCGCCCGCGCAGCCGCGATTCCAGCGCATCGATCGACGGCGGCAGGATGAACACGCTGACCGCCTGCGGGTAAAGGCGGCGCACCTGCTGCGCCCCCTGCCAGTCGATCTCGAGCACGATGTCGTCGCCGGCGGCCAGCGCGCCCAGCGCCCAGGTGCGGCCGGTGCCGTAGCAGTTGCCGTGCACCCGCGCATGCTCGAGCAGGTCGTTCGCCTGGATCATGCGCTCGAACTCGGCCATGTCGACGAAGTGGTAGTCGTGGCCGTCGGCTTCGCCCGGACGCGGGTCGCGGGTGGTGTAGGACACCGACTTGCGCACCGCCGGATCGGCGGCGAGCAGCGCCTGCACCAGCGAGGTCTTGCCTGCGCCCGACGGAGCGCTGACGACGAACAGGCAGCCGCTCATCTATTCCACATTCTGGATCTGCTCGCGCATCTGCTCGATCAGCACCTTGAGCTCGATGGCGGCCTGGGTGGTGGCGGTGTCGACCGATTTCGAACCCAGGGTGTTCGATTCGCGGTTGAACTCCTGCATCAGGAAGTCGAGCCGCTTGCCCATCGCGCCGCCGCGCGACAGCGTGCGCCGCAGCTCGTCGACATGGGCGGACAGCCGGGACAGCTCTTCCTCGACGTCGATCCTGGACGCGTAGAGCACCAGTTCCTGCGCGAGGCGCTCCGGGTCCGCGGCGATGCCGGCGTCGGCCAGCCTTGCCACCAGCTTCTCGCGCTGCGCGGCGAGCAGCGCCGGGATGCGCGGCCTGACGTCGGCGACGATCGCCGCCACGCCGTCGGCGCGCTCGAGGATGAACGTTCGCAGCTTGTCGCCTTCGCGTTCGCGCGACGCGTTGAACTGGGCCAGTGCGTCGGCGCAAAGGCCGAGGACGATCTCGCGCAGTTCGTCGCCGGCCAGTGCCTGGGTGGTCATCACCCCCGGCCAGCGCAGGATCTCGGCGACGCCCAGCGCGGGCGCGCCCGGCGCGGCAGTGCGCACCGTGGTGGCGAGCCGCAGCAGGTTGGCCAGGGCCTCGGCGTCGATCGAGCCCTGGGTGCCGCCGGTGCCCGCGGCGTTGATCGAGATCCGGCATTCGACCTTGCCACGGCCCACCTTCGCGGTGACCAGTTCGCGCATCGGCTGTTCGAACGCGCGCACTTCCTCGGGCATGCGGAACTGCAGGTCGAGGAAGCGGTTGTTCACCGCGCGCAGCTCGAGCGTGAACACTCCTTGCGGGAGTTCGCGCGTGGCCACTGCATAGCCGGTCATGCTGCTGATCTTGCCTGCCATTGATCTTCCTGGTCTGCCTGGAGGCTGCGTACGGACTTCGGGGGGGCTGAACGGACCTGCCTGAGTCCCGCGGGGGTTGTAACCGGGGGCGCCAGCGCAGACAATCCGCGCCTTGCATTGACGATAGCACAGCGCCCGATCTCCATGACCCAGCCTCCTGCGACTTCCCCCGCCGCATCCATCGCCCGCCCGAGCGGACGCGCGCCTTCCGGCCTGCGCCGGGTCACCCTGCAGCGGGGCTTCACCCGCCATGCCGAGGGGTCGGTGCTGGTGACCGCCGGCGACACGCAGGTGATCTGCACTGCCAGCATCGAGGAAGGGGTTCCGTCCTTCCTGCGCGGCAAGGGCCAGGGCTGGATGACCGCCGAATACGGCATGCTGCCGCGTTCCACCCATACCCGCATGTCGCGCGAGGCCGCGCGCGGCAAGCAGTCGGGCCGAACCCAGGAGATCCAGCGCCTGATCGGCCGCTCGCTGCGCGCGGCGGTCGACCTGACCGCGCTGGGCGAGCGCACCCTGCAGATCGACTGCGACGTGATCCAGGCCGATGGCGGCACCCGCACGGCCAGCATCACCGGTGCCTTCGTCGCCGTGCACGATGCGCTGTCCGGCCTGGTGCGCCAGGGGCTGATCCCGGCGTTGCCGATCCGCGACCACGTGGCCGCCGTGTCGGTCGGCGTCTGGCGCGGCGTGCCGGTACTCGACCTCGACTATGCGGAGGATTCCGGCTGCGACACCGACATGAACGTGGTGATGAACGGCAGCGGCCGCTTCATCGAGGTGCAGGGCACGGCCGAGGGCGAGGCATTCTCGCGTGCGGAGATGGACGCGCTGCTGGCGCTGGCCGAGAAAGGCATCGCGGAACTGGTCGAACTCCAGAAGCACGCGCTGTCGCTGCCGCTCGCCGGCGGGGGAGCCTGAGATGGCCTCCGGCGAAGCGGCAAGCCCCGCGCGCAGGCGCCTGGTGATCGCCAGCGGCAACGCCGGCAAGCTGCGCGAAATAGACCACATCCTCGCGCCGCTGGACTTCGAAGTGATCCCGCAGGGCACGCTCGGCGTCACCGAGGCACCCGAACCCTACTGCACGTTCATCGAGAATGCGCTCACCAAGGCGCGGCATGCGGCGGCGTCTACCGGACTGCCGGCACTGGCCGACGACTCCGGCATCTGCGTCAGTGCCCTGGGCGGGGCGCCCGGCGTGCATTCGGCGCGCTATGCCGGCGAACCGAAGTCCGACGCGCGGAACAATGAAAGGCTGATCGCCGCGCTCGACGGCGCCGCAGACCGGCGTGCACACTACTACTGCGTGATCGTGGTCGTGCGCTCGGCCGACGACCCGCAGCCGCTGATCGGCGAAGGCCTCTGGGCGGGTGAAGTCGCCCATGCACCCGCCGGCGAGGGCGGCTTCGGCTACGATCCGTGGTTCCTGATCCCTTCGACCGGCCTCACCGTGGCACAGATGCCGGCGGAGCTGAAGAACCGGATCAGCCACCGTGCGCTGGCGCTGGCGAGCATCGCCGGCAAGCTGCGAGCGGATTTCTGAAGATCCGCCGGTCAACCGGCGGCGGGATCCACCGCGCGGCGCTGCCCGCGGGACCCCACACGAGGATGCCTGTCGATGGCGACTGAGATCACCAACATGGCCGTGTTCTGCGATTTCGAGAACGTGGCCCTCGGCGTACGGGACGCCAACTATTCGAAGTTCGACATCGACAAGGTGCTCGAGCGGCTGCTGCTGAAGGGCAACATCGTGGTGCGCAAGGCGTACTGCGACTGGGACCGCTACAAGCAGTTCAAGCGCGCGATGCACGAAGCCTCGTTCGAACTGATCGAGATCCCGCACGTGCGCCAGTCGGGCAAGAACTCGGCCGACATCCGCATGGTGGTCGATGCGCTCGACCTCTGCTACACCAAGGCCCACCTGGACACCTTCGTGCTGCTCACCGGCGATTCCGACTTCTCGCCCCTGGTGGCCAAGCTGCGCGAGAACGCGAAGACGGTGATCGGCGTCGGCGTGAAGCAGTCCACCTCCGACCTGCTGATCAACATCTGCGACGAGTTCATCTACTACGACGACCTGGTGCGCGAGCAGCCGCCCGGGCGTGGCCGCCCGGGGACGCCGCGGGGCCGGTCGGGCACGCCGCGCCGGCCCG
>JAIENF010000501.1 GCA_019751575.1 Burkholderiales bacterium | reverse complement strand
GGGTGTTAGGTTGCATTCGCGAGTGTCAACAGAGTTGGCTCGCTCGACGCCACGACCTACAGTTGTTCATGCCCGAGGAGCCCAAGCCTCTTTCAGAGGCGAGTAGCCCGGTGCGTCCCGCGTTTTCAGCAGCTTCAGCGGGGGTTCGACATGATGGTTGCGCGCCGATCTCGCAGGTCGTTCAGTGCCTCGACGTTGACACGGCTTCGTCAGATGCCGGCCAGCGACGCGCTCGCGCTGCTAGCCACCCACGTCAAGCCCGATTCGACCTATCAGCCCCTCAAGGATGAGCACAGCCGCCGCTGGCACGCCAGCACGGCACGCGGCGAGTTCGAGATCCTGACCACGGGCGTCAAGTGGTACGACACACGCGCGCACGCCGGTGGCGGCGGAGCCATCGACCTGGCGATGCACTTGCTCGGCGTGTCGTTCGTCGACGCTGTGAAGCGCTTTACCGCGAGGTAAGAGCGCCGTGGTCCAGATAGTCCGCAAGGCTTCGCTGCCGAGTCCGGCAGACCTGCCGGAACCCTTGGCGCAGCTTGCAGCACAGGCTTTGGCGACTTCGCTTCGCGAGCCGCGTCCTGCCGGTTTCCCGCTTCTTTTCACGAAGCAGTGGCAGTTGATCGAGCCCGCGGTCGCCTTCCTGCATGAGCACGCGATCCAGCGCGCGCACACCGCCGACACGCTCAGAACCTATACCGAGATCCTCTACGACTGGTTCGACACGCTCGAGCAGAACGACATCCCTTGGCACAAGGCGGATGCTGTCGACCTGGTTGCCTATCGCAACCGCATGATGTCGCAGCCCAGTCCGCACACCGGACGTGCGTACCGGACGACGACCATCAACCACCGGGTTCGCGGCGTGCTGCGGTTCTATGCTTGGGCGGTCCGCGCGCATTGGCTGAGCGAATCGGCGCTCGCGGACAAGACCCGCGACTTCGCTGTGTCGAGGCGGTACTCGCCGATCCGGACGCGCTACGCTGCGGACACCGAGCGCAGCATCTTCGTACTGCGGCAATACGAACCGCTGCCCCGCCCGCTGGTCTCCGGGCAGGCTCGCGAACTGCTCGCCTATCTCGCCCCGCCGTACGATCTGATGGCCCGCTGGCAGCTGTACACCGGGCTGCGGATCAGCGAACTCCTGCGGCTCGGCGTCGACGACATCAACGGCCGCCCCACCCCGCTCACGGCGCATCACACCATCGAGATCACGCGCAAGGGCCGCAAGCCGGGCTACGTGATTGCACCGGCCAGCCTGCTCGACGAGACCGATGGCTACATCTCGGGGCTTCGCTTCGCGTGGCTCAAGCGCGCGCGACGCAGGGGACGCGCCGCCCACCACCCGGCGTTGTTCGTCAACGCCCGCGGCGCACCGGTGAGCAAGAACGCCTACCAGCGCGCCGTCAGCCGGGCCGGCCTGGCCTGCGGCTTCAAGGCGACGACGCATCTGCTTCGCGCGACCTTCGCATGCATGCTGCTGGCCCGGCTCGAGTACTTGGCCAGCGAGGGCGCCAAGGTCAATCCACTGCTCGTGGTGAAGATCCTGCTCGGGCACGAGCACATCGAGACCACCGACCGGTACCTGCGTGCCGTCGCCGTCGACGCCTGCGTCCTCAAGGACGTGCTGGACACGCTGCTCGCGGGCAGCGCAGAGCCGTGAGTTCACGGCGCCCGCCGATTCCGCGGACCCTGGCCACCAGACCGCAGGCCGGAACGGGGCACGCGCCACAGCCGGCGCGCCACGACGCGGCTCGCCTGGTTCGCCACACGCTCATCGACTTCTCGTCGTTGCCGCTGCCAGCCGACGTGCGCCTGGCGCTCGCCCAGGCCTTCTGGGGCCATATCGGGGGCCATTCGGATCGCAGCATCGCCTCGTACTGGAAGTCGATACTGCCCTTCGCCCGGTTCGCCGCCGAATCGCAGTCCCTCAGATCGGTCGCCGACCTGGACCGCGCGATGCTGGTTCGCTACATCGAGTGGCTCAACGCGCAACGCTGTGCCGACGGCAGGATCTGGGCCCTCACCACGCAGGCCGCCGTCTATGGGGCATTGCGCCAGCTGCTGCGATGGCTTGAGCGGTGTCGGCCCGACTTGATCACCAGCATCGATTACCCCTTCTCGCCGTTCCCCAACAAGGCCGCCGCGCGGGCATCGCGCTCGACGCTTTCCGGTCGGCAGCTGCGCGCCATCCTCCAGGCCTGTGAGGATGAGATCGCCCAGATGCGCACGGCCCGCGAATCGGCTGCCCGTCAACGCGCCGCCGACGCAGACAAGCCCGGCACTCTCGGCTGGATCCTCGAACAGATCGATCAACGCCACGGAGGAATCATTCCGGACTGGCGCACGACCCAGGCCAGCGGCAATTTCTGGCTGCAGAAGGCCGTTCGCCGCTACGGCGGCGCCAAGCAACTGGCTCCCCTCCTGTACCCGCGCGCGGTTTCGCTGCTGCCGTACTACCTGGCGATCCTGATCCACACGGCCGGCAACCCCGAAGCCATCGCCGACCTCACTCGCGACTGCCTGCAGCCCCTGCCCTTGCTCGATGACCGCGAGTTGCTGGTGTGGTTCAAGGCTCGCGCGTCGCGCATCCAGCGCCGGACCTTTGACCGCGCCGACGCATTCGGGCCGCCGGCCCTGGTACGGGACATCCTGGCCTGGAACGAACGGCTGATCCCGCTGACCCCTCCCCCGCAGCGCAACCGGCTCTTCGTGTTCAAGGGGCAATTCACGGTCAACGCGATGTCGATCATCACGGTCCACCATCAGCTCGGCGCGTTCTGCGATCGCCATGGCTTGCCGCACTTCGCTCCGGCGAACATCCGGCCGAGCGTGCTGAGCTGCTTCTACCGCGCCAGCGGTGACCTGCTGCGCACCAAGGCCGTTGCGAACCACGCCAGCGTCGCCACGACGGTTCGTTACGTGCAAACGCCCCTGGTCGAAGCACAGAACCGCTCGCGCATCGCGGATCTTCAGGGTGCATTCATCGAGCACATCGAAGGGCGGTCGGGTCCGAGCCAGACGCGGTGCGACGCTGCGCCTGAACCATCGCCTCCCCCACGCGGCCGCGGTGTCACGCTGTTCGGCTTCGACTGCAAGGATCCATTCGCGGGCATCGCACCCGGTACTCGGCAGGGCGACCTCTGCGTGAACTTCATGGGCTGCTTCACCTGCCCGAACGCCGTCATCACGCCCGACCCGATGTCGCTGGCGCGCTTGCTTCAGGCGCGCGATCACCTGCGCGCCGCTGCGGCGACCCTGTACCCGGCTCGTTGGGAAGTACTCTATGCCCCGCAGCTGAGGATCCTGGAGGAAGACATCCTCCCGCGCTTCGGCTCCCGCGAGCTCGACGCCGGCCAGAGGCTGCAGGCGCAGCTTCCCCCGCTGCCTGACCTGCGGTGAGGTCGCGCCATGCAACCACGGCGATCCAGCGCGCTGAGAACTTCGGCCGGCACTACGCTCGGCACCTCTGACGATCGCCCATGGTTCCTGAAGAACTCGCGCTGGGAGGATTCGACCTGGATCCTTGCGCCCACCAATGCGCTCGAAGAGAGGCTGCCCGTGCGCCTGCACTGGGACTTTTCGGTCGAGGATGGCTGCAGTTTCACCGACGCGCGCCATGCCCCGCTGCTGCAAACCAGCAAGCGGCTGATCGCCCTCATACGCGGCCGCTCGCTGTACACGGGACTGCCGCTGCGGCCGAGTTCCGTCCTGAACTTCTTCCACACGCTGCGCCTGCTGGTGCGCTGGATGGACCTGGAAGGCCTCAGGCGCTTTGCCGACCTCGATCGGCCGGCGCTGCTGCAGTTCCAGCACCGGCTGTCGGTGTCTCCGACGTCCAGGCACTCGACACGCGCCGCCTCAACGGTGCAGCGGCACCTCGCCTTGTTCAACTACCTCTACCGCTGTCGCGCCGAACTCGGCGACGGTCTTTCGTTCGACCCGTTCCCGGGGAGCAACCATCACGAAGCCGCTGGCGCCCGGGAAGGACTGCGCCGGCCGTGGCCGTACACGCCGGACACTGTCTCGGTGGTGTTGCTGCAGGCCGCCGTCAAGATCGTGACGCACGACGCGGCGCATGTCCTGCAAGCCCGAGAGACCTATCGGCGCGTGATGGCGAGCGCAGCCGCGCCGCCCCACAGCTCAGCACCTGTCGGCCGGGCAACGAGGGCGCTGCGTCGGGCACGCGAGGGTACGTCGGGCGTCGAGCGGCCGGTGACGTCGGTGTCCGAACTCGTGCGGCGCATCGACATGCTCTACGCGGCGTGCTTCGTGGTCCTCTCCTACATGGTCGGTCCGCGTGTCAGCGAGATCCTCCACCTTCATGCCGGCTGCGTGCGGCGGCTGGTCGGCGATGCGGCCGGCGCACCCGTGAGCGTGATCGTCGGCAGCATCTTCAAGCGCCAGCCCGGCTACGATGGCTGTCCCCATGAATGGGTCGCACCGCCCGTGGCCGTCCAGGCGATCTCGGTGCTCGAGGCGCTGTCCGAGCCGCATCGCGCCCTCACGGCTCGCCCGGAACTGTGGCTGCGCCGGCGCCGTGGCAACGGCGCGTGGGAGTGGCACGAGGTGCAGCCCGAACTGCTGGAGATCGCGTCGGCCCCGCGCGTCAGCCATCTGCTGCGGCGCTTCGGCGCCGCGCTCGGCCTGTCGCACCTCGACAAGCCCTGGAGGCTGACGACGCATCAGGGGCGCAAGACCTTCGCCAGGTTTGCCGCGCTGCGCGACCGCAGCTGCCTCTTCGCGCTGGCTCAGCATCTTGGCCACCGCGAGCGCGCGCAGACCGACCACGGTTACGTCGGCAGCGACTATCGGCTCAACCAGGAGATCGACGCCGAGATCCTCAACCAGTCCGTCGCCGCGTGGGAGCACATGCTGGCGGCGCCCGGGCTCGGCGGGCGCGCGGGCGCCGAGATCGTCGCCAAGCGCCCGCGCTTTCGGGGCAGCCGCATGAAGCAGGACCTCAGGAGCTACGCCCGCTTGCTCGTCGACGCCGGCTTGGTGCTCGGCGTGTGCGACTGGGGCTACTGCGTCTACCGCGAGGAACACAGCGCCTGCCTCGGCAACGCGACCGGGCCCAATCCAGCCCGGCGCGAGCCCTCGACCTGCGCGCGCTGCCAGAACTTCGTCGTCTCGGCGCAGCACCGGCCGTACTGGCTCGAACAGGTGCGACGCAGCGAGAGGCTTCTCAACGAACCCGCCCTGCCGCTGCAGACGTTGCGCATCGTCCGCGCGCGCATGAACGAGGCCCGTGGCCTGCTGCGCGCGCTCGGCTCGGACACAGCCGAGGAGACTGATCATGCCTAGGAAGACGCCCGTCAGCTCCGCAGAACCGCCTGCTGCCCAGCGCCTGCATGACGCCCTGGCGGAGATGGTTCGCCAGCACGGCGCCGGCCTGTCGCCGCGCGAGCTGACCGCCAAGGCGCTTTGTGAGTCGGCCGGCATCTCGCGCAACGCGCTTTACCGGTACCACCGCGACGTGCTGCTGGCGCTGCACGACGCCCAGAGCCGCCACCGCGATCGGCCCGAGGCTGCGAAGCGCGTCGCCGCCCAGTTGCGCCGGGAGAATCGCGAACTGCGCGAACACCTCGCCAAGCTGGCCGCGCTGGTCGACCACTACTTCGCGGCTTGGCAAGAGACGCGGCTGCAGCTCGAGCGGCGCGATCGGGAGTTGGCCGACCTGCGCCGGATCCACAGGCCCCAGGTGATCCCATTGCAGCGCTCACCCGGGAACCGGAGTTGACCTTGACACGGGGACAAGGTCTACGCTGCAAGCAATGGGGCAGTGGTGTCCCGTATGGAGGTCTGCGATGAACTGCGACCTCGGATCGAACCTCGTGCTCGCGCGAGGACTGTTGCGGCTCTTCAAGCTGGCCGTGATCGATGGGCACCGTGGCGTAGCCGACCAACTGCTGTGTGCCCTGGAACGACTCGCCCGAAGCGATCCGGGATGCGAACCGATTCTCGATCATGCCTACCTGTGGAGCGTCGGTGGGCACGCCGGCGCAGCGCGTCTGCGCACGCCAGGGCCCGGGCCGCAGTGATCGATGCCGCTGCGACGCCATCGGCTACGCCAGCGACACGCACCGATCCGCATCGCACCCGTCCGCCCTCAGCGCGTCGATGTCGATCACGGCGTCCGCCATCGCCGTCAGCTCGGGGGTCTGCGAGATGAAGAACTCGCGCTCGTAGCCGCCCAGGCGCAGCACTTCCCGCTTCATCGCCATGAACATGCGTTTGCGCTGCGGATCCAGTGCGCCGTCTGCTTCGTCGGTGAACAGCGTCGTGTAGCGGCGCCCGGTGTTGCGGGCAAGGTACAACGCGATCGCCCGGGTCAGGCACAGCTCCACCAAGGTCCGCTCGCCGCCGCTCATCATGCTGACGCTCTTGCTGTCGCCGGTGTCGCCGTCGTGCACGACGATGTCGAAGCCCTCCTTCTGCTCGCCCTTGGACGTTTCCAGCAAGGTGTGGATGGACACCGTGAAGCGCGGTCCGTAGCAGGCCAGCAGCAGGTCGTTCCCCAGTGCCGACAGCGCAGGCCCCGCGTCGTCGATCGCCAGCGCGATCAGCCCGTCGTTGCTCATGCAGCGCGCGAAGAGGCTCCAGTTGCCCAGTTCATCCTCGACGCGGGCGCAATGCGCGCGCAGGCGTTCGCGACGTTCATCCAGCACGCCCTCTTGCTTGGCGACCTCGTCGAGCGTCTGCGCCTCGCGCACCGCCGTGAGCATCGACTGCTCGGCTGCGGCGAGCGCTTCCCGCGCGGCGCCCAGTGCCCGCGCAGCCTGCGCGACCTGCTGCTCGTCGAAGGCGGGAGGCAGCGACCCGAGCGCTTGATCCAGGCGCGCCAGCGCCGCGCCGGAGTGCGTGGTCTGAAGATCCCGTTGTTGCCCGATCGCCGCTCGCGCTGCGGCGATCTGTTGGCGCTCCGCGCGCTCGTCGGCGGTCTCGGCGGCGGCACCGTCACCCACCTCGGGCCCCAGCGCCTGCAGCTCCCGCTCGACCTCGACCAAGGTCGCCTGCGCCTGCGCGCACGCCTGGGCCTTCGAGCACATCACGGACAAGCGGTTCACCCGCTCGCGTGCGACGGTCTCGTGGAACTCGGCCTGCGCCAGGGCCTGCGGCGCGCCGGCCAGTGCCTCGTAGCGCTGGCGTGCGTCGGTGAGCTCCCGTTTCGCCTCGGACTTCTCGCCGGCCAGCCGAGCGACCTGCGCCTGGGCGTTCGGGATCAGCGCCTGCGCCTCGCGCGCATCACCCAGCAGCTTGCAACGCCCCTGCAGGTCCGTGCCGGCGCAAGGCACCTCGCCGGTCAATCCGAACCGGCGCGCCAGTTCCTCGGCCTTCAGCACGGCCCGACCCGCGTCCCGTTCGATGCCGGCGACGCGCTGCTCTGCAAGACGTACCGCCCCCTGGCACTGCGTCAGCTGATGAACCTGCTCGCGGCACGCCTGCGTGCGTGCACTGCGCTGCGTCTGCACGCGTTGCGCCAGCGGCAGGCGCCTTTCGGCGTGCCGCACCGCGCCGGCCTCGGCAAGCACCACCAGGCATCGCTGCCGGGACTGGCCCAAGGCCCGCCGCCGCTGTCGTTCCTGCTGCAATCGGCTGGCGACCCGCTGATCGAGGCGTTCCAGCCGCTGCTGCTCGGCCTGTTCCTGAGCATCGAGCGCGCGCAGCGCCTGAGTCGCGCTTGCCAGCGCGGCTTGCCGTTCGGCCACGAGCTGTGCCCGCCGGGCATCGGTAGCCTGCGACTGCTCGCGTTCGACCACCACGCGGGCGTGCCGCGCCTGGGCGGCCTCCAGGGCGGCCTGTGCCGCCGTCTTCGCGCGCTCGGCCGCCGACACACGATCGTCGGCGCCGTCGAGTTTTCGGCGCACCGCGTCGAGGCGCTGATCCTCCGCGTCGAGCCCGGCCAGTTCCTGACGCTGGGTTGCCAGTCCCGCTTTCAGCAGGCGGACGATTTCTGCGGCCTTCTGGCCCAGTTCCTGGATCTCCTCCTGCCCGAGCAGGTCGGCCAGCAGCGTCTTGATTTCAGCGTTGCGATAGGTGCTGAGCTGCCGTTTGCCTTGTGCGGCGAACACCGAGGTGAAGAACGTCTCGGCACTGCCGCAGAGGCTCTCGACGCAGCGCGTGTACGTCTCCACCCGGCCGTCGGACTGCATACCGTCATCGAGTTGCACCGGCCGCCAGCATCCGGCATCGTCGAGCGTGTGCAGGAACGCCTCGGTGCGGCGGCGGCCGTTGAGGCGGATGACGATCTGCGACCGATAGCATCGGCCCTCGTGCGCCCAGGTCAGGTCCTTCACGCTCTCGGGCAGGTAGACGTGGTCGTAGTAGGAGAAGCCGCCCGCACCGGCCAACGCGACCCGGCTTGGCAGTCCCATGAAGGGCGTGAGGCAGTCCATGATCGTCGACTTGCCGCTGCCGTTGGCGCCGACGATGGCGATCAGGTTGGCGCCGTCCGCCAGGCGCTCGAGGTCGAGGGTGATTTCGTCGCGGCCCAGGCCGTCGCGGATGCCGCGGAAGCCTTTGAGGGTGAGTCGGAGCGGCTGCATGGGATGCCTCGGAGTTGATCTCCGATCAGGCTCTCATGGCCGACGGCGCCTTCAACGGTTGTCAGGGACGACCGTTCACGAGCTTTGCCGCAGGTGGCGATGCTCCGCGACGTTCCTTGTTCAAGTCCCGCTGAGCTCAGCCGGCGCAGCACGACAGTTGCTTCACGTCCTTGGTGAAGGTCTGCGCCGCGAGCTTCAGGGCTTCGACCATCGTCAGGTACGGGAACAACTGGTTGGCGAGGTCGTGCACGCTCATGCCGGCACGGATGGCAATGGCGGCGGTCTGGATGACCTCGCCGGCTTCGGCGGCGACCGCCTGCACGCCCAGCAGCCGGCCGGTGCCCGCTTCGGCCACGAGCTTGATGAAGCCGCGCGTGTCGAAGTTGACCAGCGCGCGCGGCACGTTGTCGAGCGTCAACGTGCGGCTGTCGGTCTCGATCCGCCCCTGGTGCGCTTCGGCCTCGCTGAGACCAACCGTCGCGATCTGCGGATCGGTGAACACGACAGCCGGCATCGCGCGCAGGTCCAGTGCTGCATTGCCGCCAGCCATGTTGATCGCCGCCCGCGTGCCTGCGGCGGCCGCGACGTACACGAACTGGGGCTGATCGGTGCAGTCGCCTGCGGCATAGATGTTCGGTGCGCTGGTGCGCATGTGGCCGTCGACCACGATGGCGCCCCGACCGTCCACCTTCACGCCGGCGCCTTCGAGGTTGAGCGCGCCCGTGTTCGGCGTGCGTCCCGTGGCCACCAGCAGCCGGTCGGCGCGCAGTACCCCGTGGTTCGTCATCACCACGAATTCGCCGCCAGCATGAGCGACGCGGCTGGCTTGCGTCTGCTCGAGCACCTCGATGCCTTCCTCGCGGAACGCGGCGGTGAGTACCTCGCCGATGGCTGGGTCCTCGCGGAAGAACAGCTTGTTGCGCGCGAGGATCGTGACCTGGCTGCCCAGGCGCGCGAAGGCCTGAGCGAGTTCCACTGCGACGACGGACGAACCGATCACAACCAGCCGCGGCGACGTCTCGCTGCTGGCCAGCGCCTCGGTCGAGGTCCAGAACGGCGTGTCTGCGAGGCCAGGGATCGCCGGCACCGCCGCGCTGGCACCGGTAGCCACCAGACAGCGGTCGAACGGCACGACCCGCTCGCCGCCGTCGCGTAGGGTCACCGTCAACGAGTGGGCATCCGTGAAGCGCGCCGTGCCGTGCACGACCGTGATGGCCGGTGTGCCCTGCAGGATGCTCTCGTACTTACCGTGGCGCAGTTCGTCCACCCGCGCCTGCTGCTGCGCGAGCAGCCGGTCGCGCAGGATGATCGGCTCGGCAGCGGAGACGCCAGCGTCGAACGGGCTGCGTCGCCGCAGGTGCGCGACGTGCGCGGCGCGGATCAAGATCTTGGACGGCACGCAGCCGACGTTGACGCAGGTGCCGCCGATCGTGCCGCGTTCGATGAGCGTGACCCGCGCACCGCGTTCGACCGCCTTGAGCGCCGCGGCCATTGCGGCGCCGCCGCTGCCGATGACGGCAACGTGCGACGCATCGCCGCCGCTGCGCTCCTTCTGGCCACTGCCAAGCCAACTGCGTGCCCTATCGAGGAATCCGTCGCGCGACGGACCGGAGGCAGCCTCGGGCACGCGAGCGCGATATCCGGCGGCGGCCACGGCCGACACGAGCTCCGCCACGGGTGTGTCAGTCGCAAGGGTGAGGCGCGCCGTTCCGTTGGGGTAGGACACTTGCGCCGAACGCACACCAGGCACCTTCTCCAGGGCCTGGCGAACGTGCGCGGCGCACGACTCGCAGGTCATGCCGCTGATCGCGAGTTCGGTCATCGGAATGCCTTTCTGGTGGAGTCGCAGCGTGAAGGCTTCAGGCGTGCTTGGGCGGGACTGCGCAGCCATCCGGACCGCAGCGCCGGTTCGCCGGCGAGACGAAGTCCCACACCGACACCGCGACCATCGTCGCGAGGCCCACGTAGAGAAGCTTCTCGGCCACGGTGAAGCTGGCGACCAGCACGATGGCGGGGCCGACCATGCCCAGCACGCTGCGGTGCCACTGGCGGTGGTTGAACCAGCCCAGCGCGTTGGCCAGCAGCGCCAGCGCCGCGAACAGCGGCAGCAGCACGGTGACGAACACGGCCTCGAACTGGCTCAAGAAGCCGAGCCCGAGTGCTGCGCCAAGGCTGGCCAGGGCCGGGAAGCAAGCCCCGCAACCCATCGCCGAGACGATGCTGCCCAGCGCTCCGGCCTTGTCCGCGACCCGCGTCATGACGCTCATATTGTCCTCCTCGATCGCTGCGGCTTCAGCGCTTGACGGTGGACGGATAGCCCGCGTTCTCGGTCGCCGCGGTCAGCTTCTGCACGTTGGCCTTGGCATCGTCGAAGGTCACGATGGCCTGGCGCTTCTCGTAGCTCACGTCGACCTTGCTCACGCCGTCGACCTTCGAGATCGCCTTCTTCACCGTGATCGGACACGCCGCGCAGGTCATGCCCGGCACGTCCAGCGTCACGGTCTGCGGCGCTGCCTGGACACCGGCCGCGCCGGACATGGCGAGGGCCGCGATCAAGATCAGCTTCTTCATGGAGCACTCCTGGTCAGTAGAACAGCGGAAGGACATAGGGGAAGGCCAGCGCGATCAGCACCAGCACGGCCACGAACCAGAAGACGGCCTTGTAGGTGGACCGCACCTGGGGGATCGCGCACACCTCGCCCGGCTTGCACTGCTGCACCGGTCGATAGATGCGACGCCACGCGAAATACATGGCGACAAGCGCAGCGCCGATGAAGAACGGGCGATAGGGCTCCAGCGCCGTTAGGTTGCCGATCCACGCGCCGCTGAAGCCCAGGGCCACCAGCACGAGCGGGCCCAGGCAGCAGGTTGACGCGAGGAACGCGGCCAGTCCGCCGGCGAAGAGCGCACCACGCCCGGTCTGCGATTCCGTCATGCACTTTCCTCGGTGTGTCGGGGACACGATGGCGTAAGCTTATTTCCGTACTCATGTACGGAGTCAAGCGGGATGGACAGCGATCAGCAGGGACTGACGATCGGGGCCGTCGCCAAGGCGGCCGGGGTCAACGTGGAGACCGTGCGCTTCTACCAGCGCCGCGCGCTGCTACCCGAGCCGGACAAGCCCTACGGCCGCATTCGGCGCTATGAGGCGAAGGACGTGGCGCGGGTGCGGTTCGTGAAGGCCGCACAGCGCCTTGGCTTCAGCCTCGACGAGGTTGCGGGCTTGCTGAAACTGGACGACGGCACGCACTGTGACGAGGCGAGACAGCTCGCCGAAGCAAAGCTCGGCGATGTGCGCAAGAAGCTGAAAGACCTGCGCCGGATCGAGTCGGCGCTGGCCGTCCTCGTCCGCGACTGCTGCTCGATGCGGGGCAAGTTGTCGTGCCCGTTGATAACCACCCTGCAGAGGCAGTGAAACAAGTGAAACGCCGCGTGTTGGACGATTGTTGACGCAGCGAATTCAACATAAGGGGTGCA
>JAIENF010000643.1 GCA_019751575.1 Burkholderiales bacterium | reverse complement strand
TCATGGGCTTGCGGCAAGGGCTGCGGGGTCGAGGGCAGCCTGCCGGGATCAACCTTTCCCGGCCTGTTTGTGCAGGCGGATCGAGAACAGGTAGTTGAGGATGTCGTTGACCTGCTCGTCGGTGAGCTGGTCACCCCACGGGGGCATGCCCTTCCCGCGGTTCATCGCCTCGCCGCCCCTGCGCACCACCTGCAGCGTGTAGTCGCGCGGTGCAGCGGACAAGGTGAGGTCGAAGGGCGGCGGCGTGTGCAGGCGTGCCGCGCGGCCGTCGCCCTTGCCCTCCTTGCCATGGCAGAGGGTGCAGTAGTTCTGGTAGACCAGGCGTCCACGGATCACCGATGCTTCCAGCGTATCCTTGAAATGCCGCACGACACATTCGTCGGTCACGGTCCCCGCACATGTCTTGACGGCGGCACCCGCATCCATCCGTTTCGGCTCTGCAGGTGCAGCAGCCTGCGCGCTGGCGATCCCCGCATGCACCAGCAGGGCGAATGCGGCGATCGCCGCGGCCGGCTTCACTTCTCCACCTCGACCAGCATCTGCATCGCCGGGTGGATCGAGCATTCGATCTCGACCCGGCCGGGCTTGTCGAACGTCACGCGCTTGGACTGACCCTGCGGGTAGGATCCAAGGTCGAACGAGCGCGCCTCCGACAGCGAGAACACGTTGTGGGCGACGGTATCCGAGTTGCGGAACTCGACGGTGTCTCCGACCTTTATCTTCAGGGCCTTGACGCTGAACTTCTTGTCCTTCTGGTCGACCATGAAGTCGCGCGCGGCGGCTCCGGTCGAGATCAGCAGCAGGCAGCACAACAATGCGGGGGCTTTCACGGCGTCTCCTTGTCCGGGTTGTGAGGGAGGGTGCGTCTTCGGGTCATGCTACGAGGGTGAAATGGTCCGCAGAGTGGCGCAGCTTGCGCGACACGCCGTCGAGGCTGGTCGCGACCTGAACCAGGCCGGAGGCCGATTCACTGATCGAGTCGGTCCGCCGTGCGAGCCCGCCAATCACGTCGGTGATCTCCTCGACAGCGCCCGCCTGGGCGCGCGCGAGCTGGTCGGATTCGCGCAGCGCCTCGCTCATCTCGCGCACCTTCTCGCAGGACGCCCTCGACTGTTCGACCAGCGCGGCGATGCGGCCGACGTTGTCACGCGCCTCGCTGCTCGAGCTGTCCAGGAATCCCAGGGTGTCGTCGGCCGATCGTGAGATCGTCCCTGCCAGGGTACTGACCTCGGACGCGGCAGCCGCGGTGCGTTCCGCGAGCTTGCGCACTTCGTCGGCCACCACCGCGAACCCGCGACCCTGCTCGCCGGCGCGCGCGGCCTCGATCGCGGCATTGAGCGCGAGCAGGTTGGTCTGGGCGGCGATGTCCCCGATGCTGGACGTGATGCGGCCGATGTCGCGCGCCTTGGTGGCGAAGTCGCGGGTTCGCGCCACCGTTCCGCTCAGGTTCGATTCGAAGCTTGTGAGCTGCTGCGCGGTGGCGGCCAGGTTGTCGGTCGATCGCGAGATCGTGCCCGCCAGCGCATCGGCTTCCGAGGACAGGTTGCCGATGCGATCGGACATCGCGGCCGCCGAGCCCGATACCTGGGTCGCCGCTCCATTCATCGTGGCCATGCCCTCCTGTATCTCGCCGGCCGAGCGCGAGAACTGGCTGGCCATGCCGCTCAGCGTGTTCGATTCGCTGCCCAGGTCCTGTGCGCCGGCCTTGAGCTCCCCGACCACGTCGCGCAGTTTCCCGAACGACTGGTCGAGCGCCCGTGCGGCACGCGCAATCTCGTCGCTGCCGGTGGTGTGCAGGTCATGGCGCAGCCGTCCGGCGGCGAGGTCCCCGATCGCGCCTTCCATGCGGATCAGCGGCGCGGCGATCAGGCGCGATCCGTAAAGCGCGGACACGACCGCGAGCCCGACCGCGGCCAGCAGCAGCGCGGCGATGGCGCCGAGCGTGCGGCGTGTCTCCTGCTTCTTTGCCTCGATCCGCTCGGCGAGGTTGTCCTCGCTTGCCCGGGCCAGCTCGTTGGCAAGCGCTTCGATCTGCCGCGACCGCTCGGCCACGGCCGCCGCCAGTTCGTTCGCGCGCGCATCGTTACCCGAGCGTGCCGCACCGATGATCTGCATCCGGGCCGGCTTTATCTCGTTGATCATCGATTGCATCTGCGCGACCTTCGCTTCCTGGCCGCCGTGGAAGTCCTGCATCTTCTGCACCGAGGCCTCGAGCAGCGTCGCCTGGCGGATCGACTCTCGCGCGAGCGCCGTCGCCTCTGCGGTATCGGTGGCGGCGATCACCATCGCCTGAGAGCGTTCCATCGCCAGCACCATCGAACGCACCTCGGTGGCCATCTGCACGCCGTCGCCGGCCTGCTTCACGGAAACGAGGAACTGGTCGAGGGCACGTGCCATCACGAAGCCACCGACCGCGAAGATCGCGACCATCGAGAAGATGCCCGCGCACGACAACACCAGGATCTTGGTGCCGAGCGAGTACTCGGCAAGCAATCGCGGCAGGCGGCCAGGCAGGCTGGGATCATCCATTGGCGGCTTTCAGAAGGCGGCGGATCTCGTCCGCGAAGCGGGCAGGGGGCGCCGTGTGCCGCAGCAGAAGGCGCAGTCGGCCGCCGGGATCGATCAGGTAGACCGCAGCGGAGTGGTTGACCGCGTAACGCAGCGCCGAGCCCGGCATCTCGACCCGCTGGTACTGGGCGGCATATCGCCCGGCCAGTTCGGCGATCTGTTCCGGCGTGCCGGTCAGGCCGACCGCTGGCAGGTCGAAGGCAGCGGTGTATTCGGCCAGGATGGCAGGGGTATCGCGTTCCGGATCGACGGTGACGAACGCGACCTGTACCTGTCGACGCTCATCAGGGCTGAGGCGAGCGACCGCCTGCTGCAGGTTGGCCAGGGTCATCGGACAGATGTCGGGACAGGTCACGTAGCCGAAGAACAGCAGCACGACCTTGCCGCGCATCCCCTCCAGCGTGACCGGCCCCCGTGCCGAGGACAGTGCGAATGCCCCGCCCGCCGGAAACGGGGAAACCTGGACCACGGCACGATCCGTCTGCGGCCGCGGCGCTTGCGCATGCAGCGCCGCGGAAGGCGCGAGCAGCGCCAGGCAGAACGCACACAGCGCGAGGCGCAATGCATCCATGCGCCGATGCGCGGGAGACCGACGCGCGGATCGGCCTTGTTCTGGGCGGAATGTCATGGGATGTCCTGCACCTGCGACCTCGTTTTTCGGGGGGCGTAGCGTGTGCATCATCGAACGGAGCGATCACGGCACCGTGCGTGGATCGGGCACGGTGCGTCTTGCATCAAGACGGACTGACCGTCAGCTTAACGACCGTCAGCGTGATTTCTTTAACAGCCGAAGCCGACAACGTTTCTCGAAGGGCGATCACCTGCGTCGTCAGGATCGGCCCGTCAGCCCGCGGCGGCACCCGACTTCGACGACCTGCCGGGCGATTTCCCGGCGAATCTGGGCAGGCGGCTCCGTTGCGTAACCGCTCGGGACGGGCCAGAATCCTGCGGGTCTTCGGCAACGAGCGTTTCCCGGTCGGCCCGGAGATCCCGACGGCGGCCGGGCAGGGATTTCCCGGCATCGACCGTTCGGTCTGGTTCGACCTGTTCGCTCCTGCCAAGGCGCCGCGGGCGCGCCGTGCTGCTCGACCCGGGTGCAGGACCATCGCCGTCCGCGCCCGAGGCCTTCGACAAGTTCCTGACAAGCGAGATCGTGAAATGGGGCAAGGTGATCGAGGCGGCCGGCATCGAGCCGATGTGAGGCTGCACGCGGCGAGGCTGCCCTCATGATGACGGGAGCGGCATCCGGTTACGTGTTCGTGCAACCGCTCGAGGGCTCGCCGTGGCCGGCCCACTGCACCTTCGTGCCCACGCGCGACGAGCTCTACGTGCCGATCGTCCTGCGCAAACCCGACGGCGACGGTCCGTTTCCGGTGATCACGATGGGCCGCGGCGATGGGCACGGCGGCATGCCGCATGTGCTGGCACAGGCGCAGCGCCTGCGACCGATGATGGATTCGATGATCCGGCGCGGCTACGCAGTGGTGTACGTGAACTATCGCCACGAGATCCCGCATGCGTATGGCCGCGGGCCGGCGGTGGACATCGCCGACGACATCAGCGGTGGCGAGAACCTCGTCCGCAAGTCCGCGGCCACGCTGGACTCGGACGACCTGGCGGCGATCTGGCGCTATCTGCAGGGCCTGCCGTTCATCAGGCCCGAGGCGATCGGCGCGATCGGCATCAGCCATGGCGGCGAGATGATCCTGAAGGCTGCGGCCGAAGGGGCACCGCTCGCGGCCGGCGTCATCGCGGAGGGGGCATCCCACGAATTCCTGTCGGTCGACACCGGGCCGGATGCGCCGCGCATCGACGGCGAGCTGCAGTACCACGAGGTCGACGTCGTGCGCAGGCACGCGGACAAGGCGGCGGCGATGGCACGCATCGCGCGCATCTCGGCGCCGATGCTGCACCTGGGCCGCTACACCGACCATCTGCAGGGCATCTTCCAGCTTGCGCACGAGTGGATGCGCGAGGCGGGCAAGGCATCCGACTGGGCGTGCTTCGAGCATCCCGAGCACGGCTACTGCCTGGTCTACCCGGGCGCGGACGGCCGCTTCGGCCCGGATCCGGTGCAGCGGCTGGCGGTAGAGCTCTACATGGAATTCTTCGACCGGCACCTGAAGCCGGCCGGGCCTGTGCGCTGATCACGGGTGGCAGACCGGGGCGTGCCTTGCGAACCCGCGCATCCGGCTTTACGCCATCGAAAGACCCTGATGCGCAGAGACTCGGCGTGGCAGACGCGGCCACGATGCCCATGAGCCAACCGCTACACATTGCGCTCACGCTTGCGCTGCTGCTCTGTATCTCGAGCGTCGTCGCACCCGTGCATGCGGCTGCAACGGCGAACATCCCCCGCCTGCGCGCCCTCGACTTCAGGCCGTTCGACACGGCACTCGAGCGCTTCACGCCGCACGCCGCCATGGAGGTCGACGCACTGTTGCGGCATGCGACGATCCCGCAGGTGCAGGCAGCCCTGGCCGCAGGGCGCCTGACCTCTGAAACGCTCACGCTGTACTTCCTCGACCGCATCCGCCGCCACGATGAACGGCTGCGCACTTACATTGAGTTGAACCCGGCCGCGCTCGACGAAGCGCGGGCCGCGGACGCGCGGCGCAAGGCCGGCCGACCGCTCGGACCGCTCGACGGCATCCCGATCAGCCTCAAGGACAACATCGAGACCGCGCCGCCGATGCACACGACCGCGGGCAGTGCCCTGCTGCTGGACCATGTGGCAAAGGCCGATGCGCCACTGGTCGCGCGGCTGCGCGCCTCCGGAGCGGTGATCCTCGGCAAGGCGAACCTCTCCGAGTTCGCAGGCATCGTCACCCTGGGTACACGCACGGGCGGCAGCAGTGCAGTGGGCGGACAGACGATGAACCCGCACGGGTCACCACTCACCGGCGGCTCGAGCGCCGGCTCGGCGGCGGGCACGGCAGCCCGGCTGGCCATGGCCAGCATCGGCACCGAAACCTCGGGTTCGTTGATCGCACCGTCCGCATGGAATGGCGTGGTCGGCATGAAGCCGGGCCGGGGCATGGTGGATGGCACCGGCATCGTGCCGCTGCTGTCCGCGAACGATACGGCGGGGCCGGTGGCGCGATCGGTGACCGATGCCGCGATCCTGCTCGACGCGATCGCCCTGAATCCCCCGCGCTTCGCGGGCGGACTGCGCAAGGAGGCGCTGTCCGGTGCAAGCGTCGGCGTACTGGAGCGCGACATCCTCGCCGGGCGCGGCAACGCCGCGCTGCTCGATCGCGCAAGGAACGGCCTCGCGGCCGCCGGTGCCGTGCCGCGTCCGACCCTGCTGCCACAGTCACCCGCGTGGGCCGATGGCGCACCGTTCGTGCAGCTGCTGGCATCCGGCATGCGGCTGGACATGATGGGCTACGTTTCGAGGCGTGTGCCGGGCACCACCACGCTGGACGACCTGCTCGCCTGGTACCGCGCGATGCCGGACCGGCGTGCACCGTTCGGGTTCGACCTGCTCGCCGCCCTGTCGAAGGCACCGCTGCTCGACCGCCGGACGCACGATGCACTCGTCCTTCGACTGCGGGAGTCCTCCGCCGCCATCCTGGACGCGACCTTCGACAAGACGGGCGCGCGCATGCTGGTGAGCATCGACAACATGCACTCGACGCTCTACGCGAACGCGGGCCATCCGGCGATCACGGTACCGCTCGGGCTGCGCGAAGGCAGCAGCACGCCGGCCGGCATCACCTTCATCGGCCGCCGCGGCGAGGACGGCGCACTGCTGGCCATGGCCTATGCGTTCGAGCAGGCGACGCGGCTGCGGATCGAGCCGCGGCTGGATTACACTGTCCAGCCCTGATCTGCACGCCCCGCCCATGACCGACCCCGCGTCGCCGCCCTCGTCCGGCCTGCCCCCGATCCCGCCCGACGCGCTGACCGTCGCGTCCGACACCGCGCAGGCCCTGCTCGCGCTGAAGGCGGTGCTGGTCTACGAACGGCAGCCGTTCATCTACACCACCGGCTGGGCCAGCCCGGTGTATGTCGACTGTCGAAAGCTGATGTCGCATCCGGGTCATCGCCGGCTGCTGATGGACCATGCGGCGGGGCTGCTGCGGGCACGCCTGGGCGCTTCGATCGACGTGATCGCCGGCACCGAGACCGCAGGCATCCCGTTCGCCTCCTGGATCGCCGACCGGCTCGACCTGCCGATGGTCTATGTGCGCAAGAAGTCGGTCGGCTGGGGTTCGCATGCGCAGATCGAGGGCGACCTGCCCGAAGGCGCACGCTGCCTGCTGGTCGACGACCTCACCACCGACGGCCGCTCGAAGATCGGCACCGCGCGCGCGCTGCGCCAGGCAGGCGCGCAACTGAGCGACATCTTCGTGATCTTCAACTACGACATCTATCCGCAGAGCCGGCAGGTATACGAAGAGAACGGCTTCACCATGCATGCGCTGGCGACCTGGAAGGACGTGTTCACCCAGACCAAGTCGGTCAGCTACTTCACGCCGAAGCATGCGAAGGAGATCAAGGACTTCCTCGCCGACCCGGTCGGCTGGTCTGCCCTGCATGGGGGCGCCGGGGTCGTACCGAGCGGCACGCCCGAACATGGTTGATGCAGGCGGGACACGGCTCGACCCCTCCCTGAAGGACGTCGCCGGGAAGCTCCTGGACGAGGTGCGGAAAGCCACCTTCGACGGCGTCGGGGTCACGCGGGCGAGCTATGGCGAGGGCGAGAACCGTGCGATGGCGATCATCGAGGCGTTCGCGCGCGCAGAAGGGCTCGACTGCGAACGCGATGCGGTGGACAACCGCATCATCCGCGTGCCGGGCGAGCCCGCCGGCGCTCCGGTGCTGATCGGCTCGCACCTCGACTCGGTGCCACAGGGCGGCAACTTCGACGGCCTGGCTGGCGTCGTCGCGGGCCTGCTGGTGCTGCTGCACTACAGCCGGCGCGGGCAGGTGCCGCCACGGCCGATCCATGTGCTCGCGCTGCGCGGCGAGGAGAGCGCCTGGTACGGCAAGGCCTACATGGGTTCGCTGTCGCTGACCGGGCAGCTCACCAGCACCGACCTCGACCTGAAGCAGCGCGAGACCGGACGCACGATGCGCGAGGACATGCAGTCGCTGGGCATAGACACCGCGCGCATCGAGGCCGGCGAGCGTCTGATCGATCCGGCGCAGGTCGCAGCCTACCTCGAACTGCATATCGAGCAGGGCCCGACGATGGTCGCGCGCAAGTGGGCGGTGGCGCCGGTCACCGGCATCCGCGGCAACGTGCGGCACAACCGCATCCTGTGCAAGGGCGAGACCGGGCATTCCGGCGCGGTGCCGCGCTGGCTGCGCAAGGACGCGGTGCTGGCGGTGGCCGAACTGATGACGCGGCTCGATGAACACTGGCGCGTGCTGCAGCAGATGGGCATGGACATGGTGATGACCTGCGGCATGGTGTCCACCGACCCGAAGAGCCATGCGGTATCGGTGATCCCGGGCGAGGTCGCGTTCAGCTTCGAAGTGCGCAGCCAGGACAACGACGTGCTCGAACGCTTCCACAAGCTGATGCTGGAAGAGTGCGAACGCATCGGCCGCTCGCGAGGCGTCGAGTTCCTGTTCGACCGTCGGCTCTACACGGCGCCGGCGACGATGGATCCGGCCTGGGTGGCGAGGCTGTCGAGCGCCTGCGAAGCGCAGGCGATCGACATGGAGCCCATGCCCAGCGGCGCCGGCCATGATGCGGCCGTTTTCGCCAATGCGGGCGTGTCCTGCGGGATGGTGTTCGTGCGCAACGACCGCGGCTCGCACAACCCGCACGAGGCGATGGACCTGCAGGACTTCTTCAGCGGCGTCGAGGTACTGCACCGGGCGATCGTGGCCCATTGATAACAGCCGCATGAAAACACAGGAGGAAGAATGCCGTCGACGATGAACCGCGCGTGCGTGCTTTTGGCAGCAACGCTGAGCGGCCTGGCGAGCATGAATCTGTCTGCCCAGGCATACCCGGTGAAGCCTATCCGAGTGATCGTGCCGTTCCCGCCGGGTGGCGGAAACGACGTCATCGCGCGCGTGGTCGCGCTGCGCCTCACCGACCGGGTCGGCCAGACGGTTGTGGTCGAGAACCGTGCCGGTGCGAACGGCATGCTCGGGCTCGAAGTGCTCGCCAAGTCCGCGCCCGATGGCTACACCATCGGCACCGGGGCGGCCGGCCCGATGGCAGTGAACCCGAGCCTGTACGAGAAGATTCCCTACGATCCGGTGCGCGATTTCGCCCCGATCACCAACATGGTGAACTTCCCGCTGCTGCTGGTGGCACACCCGTCGCTGCCCGTCCGGACGGTACGCGACCTGATCGCTCTGGCAAGGTCACGGCCCGACCAGATTTCGTACGCCTCGCCCGGCAGCGGCAACTCGGGTCATCTTGCAGGCGAATTGTTCAACTTCATCACCAAGCTGAGGATCACGCACGTGCCCTACAAGGGTGCGGGACCTGCGGTCCAGGACCTCGTCGGCGGGCATGTGCAGTTGATGTTCAGCAGCATTCCGTCGGTGCTTCCGTTCATCGAACAGAAGCGGCTCACCGCGGTCGCCGTCGGCAACCTGAAGCGCATTCCTTCGCTGCCGAACGTGCCGACCATCGCGGAGAGCGGCGTACCGGGCTACGAGGCCTACTCGTGGGTGGGCATGGTGGCGCCAGCCAACACGCCGCGCGATGTCGTCGGGCGGTTGAACCGCGAAATCGTCGGGATCCTGCAGCAGAAGGATACCGCCGAGAAACTCACCCAGCAGGGTGCAATCCCCGATTTCGGCACGCCCGAGCAGTTTGCTGCGTACATCAAGGCCGAGATCGAGAAATGGGGCGCGATCGTGCGGCAGGCGAAGATCCGTGCCGATTGAGCGGCCTGTCTGCCACCCATCCTGTCCCTGCGGCGAGTCCACCCAGCCGTTCCAGAACCGGAAGTCCTGAGGAGAATCAATGGCAACCCGTAGCAGCGCGGCCAGACGCGCCCCGGTCGCAATGAAACCCACGCCCGCCTTCCGTGCCGGGATCGCGACCCGCACCCGGGTACTGGGCCGCGAGTATGTCGAGCGCTCGATCGCCGCCGCCGATGCACTCACCGCACCCTTCCAGCAGATTGCGACGGAGTTCGCCTGGGGCACCGTATGGCAGCGGCCAGGCCTGAGCCTGCGCGAGCGCTGCATGGCGACGGTGTCGATGTGCATCGCGCTCAATAGGCCGGAGGAACTGCGTATCCATGTCCGGGGCGCGCTCAATGTCGGGGTCACCGAGGAGGAGATCGGAGAGTTGATCCTGCACGGCTTCCTCTATTGTGGCGGGCCGGCCTCGCTCGATGCCTACCGGATCGCCCGGGAGGTGTTCGCCGAGCAACGGCCGCCGAAGGCCGGTAAGGCGGGTAAGCCGCGCAAGGCACGCAGCCCGCGGAAGGGCTGAGCCCGGCGACGCTCAGGTCCTGATTCCGGGAGCCGGCACGCCAGCCATCCGGCCGAGGACTTCGCACACCGACGCTGTGTCGTGCCCGCCAAGCCCCTGGGCCATGGCAGAGGTGTAGACCATGCGGCAGGCGTCGAACACCGGCGTCGGGGCACCCATCGCCTTCGCCTCGTCACCGATCACCTGCATGTCCTTCTGCCAGACCTCGACCTTCATCGTCGCGGGCTGGTACTCGCGAGCGACCATCATCTTGCCGCGCAGCCGCAGCACGCCGGTGCCGAGCACCGGACTTGGGCCGAACAGTTCGAGTACCTGCGCGGGATCCAGCCCCATCTTGCGACAGAAGGTCATGGACTCGCCATACGCGACGTTGTAGATGGCCACGAGGTGGTTGGCCGCCAGCTTCATCCGCGAGCCGTTGCCGTACGTGCCAACATAGGGCTTGTTGTCCGCGAAGATCGCCAGCAGGGGATCCACCTGCCGGCAGGCGTCCGGATCGCCAGACACGAAGATGGTCCAGGCGCGCTCGGGAAGGCGAACCGCCGTTCCGCTGATCGGGCAGTCGAGCACGGTCACGCCGATGGCGGCCAGCCGTTCAAGGGCGGCCTGCTTGTCCTCGAGCGGCAGCGTGCTGGTCTCGATCACGATCGGCTTCACGTCGTCCTCGCCTGCGCATGCCCCGGCGATCGCGTCTACCGTGGCCGCGAGCGCGGCGCTGCTGGCCACGGAGACGATGATCGTCGGCGCGGCGCGCACGACATCGCCGACGGAGGGCAGCGGTTCGCCACCGGCCGCACGCAACCGTTCCCGTGCAGCGTCAGCCGGATCGAAGCCAACCACGCAGATGCCTCGGGCAAGCATGGCCTGCGCCATCGCACCGCCCATGATGCCCAACCCGATGACTCCTGCCGTCACGACCATTCCCGACTCCCGTTCAAGCGCCCGCCCGAGGCGGCTCAGTATGCTGTCAACCCGCCGTCGAGCAGCAGCGTCTGTCCGGTAATGTACTCCGCGCCGGGGCTGGCCAGGTAGCTCGCCATCGCCGCCACGTCTGCCTCGGTGCAGAAACGCCCGAAGGGAATCCGGTCGATCATCGCCTGCCGCCGCGCCGGATCGGCACCGAGCGACTTCGCCCGGGTCGGTGTCTCGGTGGTGCCTGGGGCGATCGCATTCACCCGGATGCCATGGGACGCCCATTCGATCGCGAGCATGCGCGTCATCTGCGAGATGCCTGCCTTCGAGATGCCGTAGACGGACACCATGGGCATGCCGATCATGCCGTGGGTGGACGCGATGCTGATGATGCTGCCCCGGCGCCCGGCATCGATCAGGTGGCGACCCATCTGCTGGCTCATGAAGAAGGTGCCGGCCAGGTTGACCGCCATCAACCCGTCCCACTCGTCGCGCGTGACGTCGACCGCCGCCTTGCGCAGCAGGACGCCTGCATTGTTGACCAGCAGGTCGACCTGGCCGAAGGCCGCCAGCACCTGCTGCATGCACGACTCGACGTTCCCCTGGTCGCGCGTGTCGAGCGCGATCGCGCAGGCACGCATGCCGGTCGCCTCGATCGCCGACACCACCGCAGTCAATGATCCGGCATCGAGTTCGGTCACTGCCACGTCGTAGCCGTCACGCGCGAGCGCGACGGCGATTGCAGCGCCGATGCCATACGAGGCGCCGGTGACCAGGGCGACGCGCCTGCGCGCAGGCGCTGCCCCGGAAGCGGCGGGGCCTTGCGCGCCCGCGGTCATCGGGACACCAGCACCAGCTTGCCGAGCAGTCTGCGCGCCTCCAGCAGCTCATGCGCGCGGCGCGCTTCGGCGAGCGGCAGCACGGTGGGCACCGGCGGTGCCAGCCGGCCGGCGGCCATCAGTTCGATCGCCCGCTGCATCAGCGCGCGGCGCCGGTCCCGGTGGTGGTCGAGCGAATGGATCGAGTAGACGCGTATGCCGACGCACTGCGCCTGGCGCTTGCGCAGTTCGGCCAGCAGGTCGGTGCC
>JAIENF010000471.1 GCA_019751575.1 Burkholderiales bacterium | reverse complement strand
CACGGCGGCGCCGGTGATCCAGGGCAGGCCCTCGTAGCTCACCGCCACCGCGCTGTTGCCCCACCAGCCGTTCTGCTTCAGCCGGAACGGCGGTGCGCTGTACATCCAGGCGAGCACCAGGCCGACCGAGGCCGCTGCCAGGACCAGCGGACCCAGCCACCAGGCCAGCGCCAGCGACAGCACCGTCCAGAGGATCGCGATGTACAGGCCCCACTGCCCGGGGATGCGGCCCGACGGGATCGGCCGGTTCGGCTCGTTGATGGCGTCGACATGCCGGTCGAACCAGTCGTTCACCGCCTGGCTGGTCGCGCAGACCAGCGGCCCGGCCAGCAGGATGCCGGCGATGACCGTCGGCCACCGGCCGGAGGCGGGCATGCCGGAGGACACCGCCCCGCAGCCGAACGCCCACATCGGCGGGAACCAGGTGATCGGTTTCAGCAGTTCGAGGACCGCTTTCGGCGCTGGGGCATTCATCGTTCCCACAGTAATGGGACCGGCCGAAGTAGTCAACTTGAATTTACAGTTGAACTGTAAACCTGACACGCATCGCCAGAAAGTGGCGGAATCCCGCCATGCAGGAAAATCAGGCTTCGGGCGCCAGATCGCCCAATCCGTAGCGCCGGAGCTTCACGTAGAGGCTCTGCCGGCTCAATCCGAGCATCTCCGCGGCCGACGCGCGGTTGTCGCCGGTGAGCTCGAGCGCAGCCTCGATGCACAGCCGCTCGATCACGTCCGTGGTCTCGCGTACCAGCTCTTTCAGCGAGACGCGGCCGACCAGTTCGGTCAGTTGTTCCACCGACCGTGGCAGTGCATGCTGGCTACGGTTCTCGGCGACCGGGCGGCGCATGATGTTGCGCACGGTGAATCCGAGGCAGGGCGGTTCTGTATTCGGTGCCGATACCGCCGAGATCTCGATCTCGGTATTGGCGCCGTACTCGCCGCGCAGCGTCGTCGCGAACATCCGCACCGAACCATGCTGGCGCAGGTTGGCGAGCAGCACGTTGAGGTCCACGCCCGGCCGGCCCAGCCATCGCTCGACCGATTCGTCGCGCGCCTGCTCTTCGGTGGCGAGCTGGATCAGGTCGAGGAAGGCGCGGTTGGCGGTGAGGATGCGACCTTCGACGTCGGTGACCACGAATCCGTCCGGGAGGCTGTCGACGATGTCGGACAGCCGGGTTTGTGCGCGCGGCATCGGACCAGCTCCCGAGTCGGTGGTGATGGGGGACAGACGGACCAGGAACAGCGAGGCATTGTCCTGGCGGAACATGGAGGTATTGACCATGAACTCGCGACGGCCTTCCAGCAGCCGCACGCGGACTTCGTCGGCGCTGCCGGCGGCACGCACGGCGGCGAGCAGCGACTGCAGCGCCTGGGTGCTGGGCGCATCGAAGCCCTCGGGAAATGGCCGGCCGACGAGGCGGCGCGCGGTTTCCTCGAGCAGCTGGGCTGCGGCCGGGTTTGCCTCGACCACGCGCTGCGTCCCGGCGTCGATGATCAGCACGGCCTCGGAAGCCATCTGGAACAGCAGCCGGTAGCGGGTCTCCGCGTGGCGCAGTCTGAGGTAGTCGCGCTCCATCGACTGCTGGACGTCGAGCAGCTTCTGCTGGAGCGTGGCGATCGATCTCAGGTTGCGCCCGATGGCGATGACCCGACCCTTGCTGCCCACCTGCACCGTGGAGTACAGCATCGGTATGTCATCGCCGCGGCTCGACGGGTGGTTCACCTGGCGCCAGCGGGCAGGGGTCTTCGCCGCTGCGTCGCGCAGCATCTCTTCGACCTTGCGCCGGCTCTCGGCGGTGACGGTGTCCACCCAGGGCTGGCCGATCCAGTCGGCATAGCCTTCGACGGCGAGTTCGTCGCTGCCCACTGCCAGGTCGCGGATCACGCCGCCCGCGTCGATCACCAGTGCCACGTCCGTCGCGACGGCAAGCAGCATCGCCGCCGCCTCGGCGTCGAGTTCACCGAAGGAACGTTTTGGAGACCGGAACTGCCGTGCTGCCTCGACTTCCAAGTTCAAGTCTCCCTGGGACTGCAACCCTGCTGCGCTATCCGCAGCGGGCAAGCAATCCAATCATGCTGTGGGCCTGAAGCACTGCCTGACGTCCATCGTTGGCAGTGGTATCGGCGCCCACACGGGCAACCCAGTCGGGATGCTCGATGAACAAAGGACCGCCGACCATCACGCCGACGCCCCGGTTGCGCGATGCCTTGCGGATCGCGTGGATGGTGGTGGCCAGCACGTCGAGATGCCTTTCCCCCGACAGTGAAAGCCCCACCACGTCGAACCAGCGGCCACGCACGTTGGCGACCGGGTCGGTACCCGCCTCGGTCGAATCGTCGTGGACCTGCCATCCGGCCCGACGGAAGAATTCTGCCACCATGTTGAGGCCGAAGCTGTGCTGTTCTCCCGGTGTCTGGCGCAAGAGCACCCGATGCGGGGGTTCGGCGGTACGCGGCGGGATCGCATTGGCCATGCCCACTTCGTGCATGACCTCCTGCAGGCGCCACAGGCCGATCGTCACGTCGGTGAACGAACAGAGGTCCGCCTCCCACATCTCGCCAGCCCTGCGTGCCGCCGGGCTCAGCAGGTCGAGGTAGATCGCCTCGAGCGAGACGCCGGACGAAGCCAGCGAGCGCACCAGGAGCAGTGCGGCAGCCGTGTCTTCCGCCATCACCGACCGGATCAGCGTGTCGACGTGGTGCGGTTCGACCAGGCGTCCGGGCGCGCCCGACGCGGAGGCGAGCTCCGGGCCGCGCGCGGCATGGGCAAGCATCAGGCGGGGAATGATCTCGCCCTCGATGGTGCGCACCAGCCCGGCGATCCGCCGCTCGGTGGCGTCGTCGCGCTGCGACCCGTGCCGGGACTGGACCTCGATCGTGTCCCCGGCATGCGCCTGTCCCCGCATCTGCTCGCCATCGTAGCCCTGATCGTTGTCGTCACTGTCGTGGATGCCTGTCATCGATCCCTCCGCTTCTCGCGCCCGCGCGGTTCGATGAGCCGCGCAACGGTATTGACCATCCCAACACGGGAACCCATTCCGACTGAGTCTTCGGCTTCGATCCGGCAGTGTCCAGTTCACGAGACATTGCCTGTCCGAGCCGATTTTTGGGTCGGACGACGGAGGGTGAACCCCGGTGTCCGGGCCGGATCCGACGACGATCCGGTAATGCACGATACGCCAGTGGCGCGAGAGGTCAAATGAGAACAAACAGGCTTTACACTTGTCAAGAACTTTAGACGTAACAAAAAGTTGACATCGCATTCCGACGCGTCTAGATTGCCTTCAAACAGCGCGCCGAAAACGGGTATCCAGATGTGGAGGAACCAGATGCAGGAAGTCGGGGACGGGGGCCGGGTCGGGACATGAACGAACGCGTCCGCACACCTGCCGGCCTGTACACGCCCGAGGAGCGCCGCCGCCGCGACGCCTCGCCGTGGACCCTGGTGCAGGGCATCCTTGCCCCGGTGCAGTTCGTGGTGTTCCTGGTCAGCCTCGGGCTGGTGCTGCGGTACCTGGCGAACGGGCAGGGCTACGACGTCGCCGTGGTGTCGATCGTCGTGAAGACCCTCACCCTGTACGCGATCATGATCACCGGCGCCATCTGGGAGAAGGACGTGTTCGGCGTGTACCTGTTCGCACGCCCCTTCTACTGGGAAGACGTCTTCAGCATGGCGGTACTCGCCCTGCATACCGCCTACCTGTTCGCGCTGGCCACCGGCGCCCTCGCGCCGCGCGAACTGATGCTGCTGGCCCTGGCCGCCTATGCGACCTACGTGATCAACGCCGGCCAGTTTGTCCTGAAGCTGCGTGCCGCACGGTTGCAGGCAGCCCGCGAAGACAAGCCTTCGCTCACCCAGCCGGTTGAGATGACCCCTGCCGGAGGGATGGCGAAGTGACCGACCTCAGCGAACTCCCGGTCGCGCAGGCCGGCTGCGCGAGCGCCACGCCGGCGCGCCGGATCATCCCGGTGCTCCGCGAGCGCGGCCAGCGCGAAGTCTTCTGCGGCCTCACCGGCATCGTCTGGCTGCACCGCAAGATGCAGGACGCCTTCTTCCTGGTCGTCGGTTCGCGCACCTGCGCCCACCTGATCCAGTCGGCTGCCGGCGTGATGATCTTCGCCGAGCCGCGCTTCGGCACCGCGATCCTCAGCGACCGCGACCTGGCCGGCCTGGCCGACGCCAACGACGAACTCGACCGCATCTGCGTCGAGCTGATGGCGCGCCGTCCCGACATCGGCACGTTGTTCCTGGTCGGTTCCTGCCCGTCCGAGGTGATCAAGCTCGACCTGGCGAAGGCCGCCGAGCGCCTGAACGCACAGCTGTTCCCCAAGGTGCGCGTGCTGAACTACTCCGGTTCCGGCATCGAGACCACCTTCACCCAGGGTGAAGACGCGGCACTGCGCGCGATGGTTCCGGTGCTGCCGAAGGACGACGCGCCGCAGCTGCTGGTCGTCGGGTGCGTGGCGGACGTGGTCGAGGACCAGTTCCGCCGGGTGTTCGACCAGCTGGGCATCGGCCCGGTCGCCTTCTTCCCGGCGCGCCGCGCCGCCGACCTGCCCTCGGTCGGTGCCGGTACCCAGCTGCTGCTGGCACAGCCGTTCAACGGCGAGACCGTGCGCGCGCTGATCGCGCGTGGCGCGACGCTGATCCAGGCGCCGTATCCGCTGGGCGCAGAAGGCACCACCGCCTGGCTGGCCGCGGCCGCTGCCGCCTGGGGCGTCGCGCAGGACCGCTTCGACGAGGTCACCCGGCCGCTGATCGAACGCTCCAACCGCGCACTCGAACGCTATCGTCCGCGCCTCGCCGGGAAATCGGTGTTCCTGATGCCCGATTCGCAACTCGAGATCCCGATCGCCCGCTTCCTGTCGCGCGAGATGGGCATGACGCTGGTCGAAGTCGGCACGCCCTACCTCGACCGGCAGATGGTCGCGGCCGAACTCGACCTGCTGCCCGAGGGCGTCGAGCTGTCCGAGGGCCAGCACCTCGACCGGCAGCTCGAGCGGGTGCGTGCCGCGCGCCCGGACATCACCGTCTGCGGCCTGGGCCTCGCCAATCCGCTCGAGGCCGAGGGCCTGAGCACGAAGTGGTCGATCGAACTGGTGTTCACCCCGATCCACGGCTACGACCAGGCCGCGGACCTCGCTGAAGTTTTCGTGCGCCCGCTCGAGCGGCGCAGCCGACTGACCGTCTGAGCCCACCATGCAACTGACCCTGTGGACCTATGAAGGCCCCCCGCATGTCGGCGCGATGCGCGTCGCCACCTCGATGCGCGACGTGCACTACGTGCTGCATGCACCGCAGGGCGACACCTACGCCGACCTGCTGTTCACGATGATCGAGCGCCAGGACAAGCGTCCGCCGGTGAGCTACACCACGTTCCAGGCGCGCGACCTCGGCGGCAGCACCGCCGACATGGTGAAGGTCGCCGTGGCCGAAGCCTTCGAGCGCTACCAGCCGAAGGCGATGCTGGTGGGCGAGTCGTGCACCGCCGAACTGCTGCAGGACCAGGCCGGCCATCTCGGCCAGACGCTCGGACTGCCGGTGCCGGTGGTGCCGCTGGAACTGCCGGCGTACTCGAAGAAGGAGCACTGGGGCGCGGCCGAGACCTTCTACCAGCTCGCGCGTACGCTGCTCGCCGACCGCATCCCGGCCCCGGGTGCCGTGCGCGAAGCCCGCGCCGAAGGCGTGCGGCCGAAGGCCAACCTGCTCGGGCCGACGGTGCTCGGCTTCCGCTGCCGCGACGACGTGGTGGAGATCACCCGGTTGCTCGGCGAGCTCGGCATCGACGTCAACGTGGTCGCACCGCTCGGCGCCTCGCCGGACGACCTGCGGCGCCTGCCGGATGCCGACTTCAACGTCTGCCTGTATCCGGAAGTGTCGCGCACGCTGTCGTCCTGGCTGCAGCGCACCTTCGGCATGGCGTACACGAAGACCACGCCGATGGGCATCAACGGCACCCGCGCCTTCGTCGCCGAAGTGGCCGCGCTCGCCGGCGTCAGCGCCGATCCGGTGCTGTCGCGCGAACACCCGGGCGTGGCTTCGCTCGCCGGGTCTCAGTCGCGCATGGCCTGGTATGCACGTTCGGTCGACTCGACCTACCTGACCGGCAAGCGCGTGTTCGTGTTCGGCGACGCGACCCATGTCGTGGCGGCGGCGCGCATCGCCTCGGAAGAGATGGGTTTCACCGTGGTCGGCCTGGGCACCTTCTGCCGCGAGTTCGCGCGCGAAGTGCGCGAGGCGGCGAAGCTCTACGGCGTCGAGGCGCTGATCACCGACGACTACCTGGAAGTCGAGAAGGCGATCGGCGACTGCGCGCCGGAGCTCGTGCTCGGCACCCAGATGGAACGGCATATCGCCAAGCGCCTGGGCATCGCCTGCTCGGTGATCTCGGTGCCGATCCACGTCCAGGACGTTCCGGCGCGCTACAGCCCGGTGTTCGGCTTCGAAGGCGCGAACGTGCTGTTCGACAGCTGGGTCCATCCGCTGGTGATGGGCCTCGAGGAACACCTGCTGCAGATGTTCCGCGACGACTTCGAATTCAACGATGGTGCCAAGCCGTCGCACCTGCCGGCGGTCGCGAAGCCGCTTGCCACGGGCCCGGTTGCGGACGTGGCGCAGGGCGGCGCGACCGTCGAACCGGCGACCGTCGAAGCACCCGCGGCAGTGCAAGCCGAAGCGGCGCAGGACGTGGCCGTCGCCGAGGCCGACCCGGTCTGGACCGGTGCCGGCGAACTCGAGTTGAAGAAGATCCCGTTCTTCGTGCGCGGCAAGGCGCGCCGGAACACCGAACGCTTCGCGCGCGAGCGCGGGCTGACCCAGATCACGGTCGAGACGCTCTATGAAGCTAAAGCCCACTTTGGCCGCTGACGCGCGCGTTTCGCGCGCGTCGCTCATCGCTGAAGGCCGTGCCTCGGCGCGCGCCGATGCGGGGCCGCGTACCAGCGCTGCGGTGCCGGTACGCGTCGTGATCGTCACGCTGGACAGCCACCTCGCCAGCGTCACGGAAAGCGCGCAGCACATCCTGCGGCGCGACCTGCCCGGGCTTGCGCTGTCGCTGCACGCCGCGTCGGAGTGGGGCGACGATCCCCAGGCGCTCGAGCGCTGCCAGGCCGACATCGCCCAGGGCGACATCATCGTGGTCACCATGATGTTCATGGAAGACCATATCCAGGCCGTGCTGCCGGCACTCACCGCGCGGCGCGATGCATGCGACGCGATGGTGGTGTGCATGTCCGCCGGCGAAGTGATGAAGCTCACCCGTGTCGGCCGCTTCGACATGGGCAAGCCGGCCGGTGGCGCGATGGCGCTGCTGAAGAAGCTGCGCGGATCGAGCTCCGGGAAGGACGGCGACACCAATCGCGCCAACGCCGGCGGTCGCGGCGCGCAGCAGATGAAGATGCTTCGCCGGCTGCCGAAGATCCTGCGCTTCATCCCGGGCACTGCCCAGGACGTGCGCGCCTATTTCCTGACCCTGCAGTACTGGCTGGCCGGTTCCGAAGACAACGTCGTCAACATGGTTCGCTACCTGGTCGACCGCTACGCCGACGGCCCGCGCGCCCTCCTGCGCGGCCAGGTGGCGTCGATCGCGCCATGCGAATACCCGGAGACCGGCGTCTACCACCCGCGCATGAAGTCGCGCATCTCCGACTCCGCAGCCGGGTTGCCGAAGGCCGGTGGCGAGGCCGGTACGGTCGGCGTGCTGATCATGCGTTCGTACGTGCTCGCCGGCAATGCAGGCCACTACGATGGCGTGATCGCCGCGCTCGAAGCCCGCGGCATGCGGGTCGTGCCCGCCTTCGCGAGCGGCCTCGATGCACGGCCGGCGATCGAAGCCTTCTTCATGCGGGATGGCCGCCCGACGATCGATGCGCTGGTTTCGCTCACCGGCTTCTCGCTGGTCGGTGGCCCGGCCTACAACGATTCGCGTGCCGCCGAAGACGTGCTCGCGCAACTCGACATCCCGTACGTCGCCGCCCATCCGGTGGAGTTCCAGACGCTCGAACAGTGGGCTGTTTCCGAGCGCGGCCTGATGCCGGTCGAGAACACGATGATGGTCGCGATCCCGGAGATCGACGGCGCGACCGGCCCGATGGTCTTCGGCGGGCGCTCCAGCGCGTCGGGCCAGCCCTGCGAGGGCTGCGACCGCCACTGCACCTTTTCGACGGCCGAGCGTTCGCGCGACATGCACGTCTGCAGCGAGCGCGCCGAGCGCCTCGCCGCCCGTGTCGGAAAGCTGGTGGCGCTGCGTCGCACCGCCCGCAGCGAACGCAAGATCGGCGTGGTCATCTTCAATTTCCCGCCGAACTCGGCCAACCTGGGCACGGCGGCCTTCCTGGCCGTGTTCGAGTCGCTGCACCACACCCTGCGCGGCCTGCGCGATGCGGGCTACACGGTCGAACTGCCGGCCACGGTGGACGAACTGCGCGAGAAGATCATCCATGGCAATGCCCAGCGCTTCGGTGCAGATGCCAACGTGCATGCACGCATCAGCGCCGACGACCATGTGAAGCGCGAGCGCTACCTGGACGAAATCGAACGCCAGTGGGGCCCGGCACCGGGTCGTGCACAGAGCGACGGCGCCTCGATCTTCGTGCTCGGCGAGCGCTTCGGCAACGTGTTCATCGGCGTGCAGCCCGCCTTCGGCTACGAAGGCGATCCGATGCGCCTGCTGTTCGAGAAGGGCTTCGCGCCCACGCATGCCTTCTCGGCCTTCTATCGCTTCCTGCGCGAGGACTTCGGCGCGCATGCGCTGCTGCACTTCGGCACCCACGGCGCGCTCGAGTTCATGCCCGGCAAGCACAGCGGCCTGTCGGCGGCCTGCTGGCCCGACCGGCTGCTCGGCGAACTGCCCGACCTGTACCTGTACGCCGCGAACAATCCGTCGGAAGGCACGATCGCGAAGCGCCGTGCCGCCGCCACGCTGCTCAGCTACATGACGCCGCCGGTGGCCAATGCCGGCCTGTACCGGGGGCTGGTCGACCTCAAGGCGTCGATCGAGCAGTGGCGTGCGCTGCCGCCGGAATCCACGGCCCAGTCGGCCGACCTCGCGACGCTGATCCAGGCCCAGGCTGCCGAGCTGGACCTCGCGCCGACCGAACCGCAGTGGCTGGGCAGCGCCGACTCCGAGATCGCGCGGCTCGGTGGCCAGGTGCTCGAGCTCGAGCAGACCTGGATCCCGAACGGACTGCATGTCGTCGGCCAGGTGCCCGGGGAATCCGAGCGCGTCGACATGCTGGTGGCCATGGCCGAGGCTTCGCACGGCGCCCGTCCGCCGCGCGCCGCGCTCGAGGCGATGGTGCGCGAGGCCGGCCTCAACCAGCGCACGCTCGGCAAGGGTGCCGATGCCGCCGACCGCCTGCTGCTCGAGCGCAGTGTGGCCGCCGCCCTGGCTGCCACGCCGTCCCCGGACATCGAGGTCGAGAAGCTGTACCGTGAACTGGCCCTCAACGACCGCCTGCTGGCGCGGGACGCCGAGGTCCCGGCCATCGTGCACGCGCTCGACGGTGGCTTCGTGCGTCCCGCCCCGGGGGGTGACGTGCTGCGCACGCCGTCGATCATGCCGACCGGACGCAACGTCCACGGTTTCGATCCGTTCCGCCTGCCCAGCGCCTTCGCGGTGCAGGACGGCGCGCGCCAGGCCGCGCGCATCCTCGCCCGCCACATGGAAGCCGGCAACCCGTTCCCGGAGTCGATCGCCCTGGTGCTGTGGGGTACCGACAACCTGAAGAGCGAAGGTGCACCGATCGGGCAGGCCCTGTCGCTGATGGGCGCACGGCCGCGCTTCGACAGCTACGGCCGGCTGACCGGCGCCGAGCTCATTCCGCTGGCCGACCTCGGCCGGCCGCGCATCGACGTGGTGATGACGCTGTCCGGGATCTTCCGCGACCTGCTGCCGCTGCAGACCCGCCTGCTGGCCGAGGCCGCCTTCCTGGCCGCGACGGCCGACGAGCCGGAAGACCTGAACTTCGTGCGCAAGCATGCCGTGGCCTACCAGAAGGCCAACGGCTGCGACATCGAGACCGCCTCGCTGCGCGTGTTCAGCAACGCCGACGGCGCCTACGGTTCGAACGTCAACCTGCTGATCGACAACAGCCGCTGGGAAGACGAAGACGAGCTGGCCGAGACCTATACCCGGCGCAAGAGCTTCGCCTACGGGCGCTCGGGCCGGCCGGTGGCGCACGCCGCGCTGCTGAAGAGCGTGCTGTCCGATGTCGCGCTGACCTACCAGAACCTCGAATCGGTGGAACTGGGCGTGACCACGCAGGACACCTATTTCGACACCCTGGGCGGCATCAGCAAGGCGGTGCAGCGCGCGCAGGGCGGCCATGCCGTGCCGGTCTACATCAGCGACCAGACCCGTGGCGATGGCGTGGTGCGCACGCTGGCCGAGCAGGTCTCCCTCGAGGCTCGTACCCGGATGCTGAACCCGAAATGGTATGAAGGCCTCCTGCAGCACGGCTACGAAGGCGTGCGCCAGATCGAAGAGCATGTGAAGAACACGATGGGCTGGTCCGCGACGACCGGCCAGGTGGCCCCCTGGGTGTACCAGCAGATCACCCAGACCTTCCTGCTCGACCCCGAGATGCGCGAGCGGCTCGCGCAGCTCAACCCGACCGCCTCGGCGAAGGTGGCGAACCGTCTGCTGGAGGCGCATGCGCGCAGCTACTGGCAGCCGGATGACGCGACGCTCGAAGCATTGCGCCGCGCCGGAGAGGAACTCGAAGACCGGGTCGAAGGCATCGGCCTCGGCGCGGCGGCCTGACCCGGCCGGCAGCAAACCACCCGCACCTGAACGTGGCCCCTGGGGCCCGCTGGAGGAAAAGAACCGATGGACACCGTCACCGTACCGTTGAGCGCACTGAAGACCCGCAACTCGAAGACCGCACCGTCACGCGCGGATGGCGAGGGCAGCGTCCAGGTGCAGATGGACCCGAACATCAAGCTGGGCACCGCCAAGGTGTTCGCCGTCTACGGCAAGGGTGGCATCGGCAAGAGCACCACGTCGTCCAACCTGTCGGTCGCCTTCTCCAAGATCGGCAAGCGGGTGCTGCAGATCGGCTGCGACCCGAAGCACGACTCCACCTTCACGCTGACCAAGCGCCTGGTGCCGACCGTGATCGACGTGCTCGAGTCGGTCGAGTTCCATGCCGAGGAACTGCGTACCGAGGACTTCGTGTTCCCCGGCTACAACGGCGTGATGTGCGTCGAGGCTGGCGGCCCGCCCGCCGGCACCGGCTGCGGCGGCTACGTGGTCGGCCAGACGGTCAAGCTGCTCAAGGAACACCACCTGCTCGAGGACACCGACGTGGTGATCTTCGATGTCCTGGGTGACGTGGTCTGTGGTGGCTTCGCAGCGCCGCTCCAGCATGCCGACCGTGCGTTGATCGTCACCGCCAACGATTTCGATTCGATCTTCGCGATGAACCGGATCATCGGTGCGATCCAGGCGAAGTCGAAGAACTACAACGTGCGGCTCGGTGGCGTGATCGCCAACCGCAGCGACGACACCGACCAGATCGACAAGTTCAACGACGTCGTGGGCCTGAAGACGATGGCGCGCTTCCCGTCGCTCGACGTGATCCGCAAGAGCCGGCTGAAGAAGTCGACCCTGTTCGAGATGGACGCGACGCCCGAGGTCGAAGCCGTCCAGCAGGAATACCTGAGGCTGGCCGCGCAGCTGTGGCAGGGCACCGATCCGCTGGTCGCCACGCCGATGCGCGACCGCGACATCTTCGACCTGCTGGGCTTCGACTGATCCACCGGGACGCCAGACGATGAGCCTCGCGAGTTCCTACCAGCAGCGCCGCGGACAGATCGAGACCTACTTCGATCGCACCGCGGTACAGGCCTGGGCCCGG
>JAIENF010000041.1 GCA_019751575.1 Burkholderiales bacterium | reverse complement strand
CTCGTGCTGTTCGTCGTCTACGGCCTGCTCAGCCGATGGAGCTACCGGGCCACGGGCAGTCCGTGGCCCGGTGCCCTGGCGACAGCCGGTGCATTCGCCTGGGGCATTGCAGTCACCTTTCCCGCGATCAGCCGCTGAACGGCGCACCCGCCGGGGGATATGCGCGCCGCTCGGCCGCACCGGCTCGATCGAGGCGATCGAGCCTCAGGGCGTCGAGACCGGCGGCCTGGGCAGCGGCTTCACGACCGACTGGCGGGCCAGCCCGGGTGCGGGCGAATCGAAGACTGCCCGGGCGATCGGCATCGCCCGTCCGCTGCGCCCCTGCATGTCGTCCAGCCGGTACTCCTGTGGCGCAAGCGCCTGGGCTGCCGGCGTCAGAAGCAGCGGGACCGACCGCAGCGTCTGCCCCGTATCGAGCGACAGATAGTGCACCTCGTACTCGCCGGGCGGAAAGGCGTCCAGCAACAGGCGGTCGCGCGCCCGGACCAGCACATGGCGCGCAGGCACCAGTCCGTCCCCGTCCGCGCCGTACACCTTCACGAAGACATCGGACGGCCCGATCCGGTTGTCGAGAAGCAATCCGAGTTCACCGGTCGCGAAACCCCGCCCGTATCCCGGCAACTCGCCCGAGACCGACGGCCATGGCAATCCGAGCGGCGACTCGAGCGGACGGATATGCACCGGGCCAGTCACGCCTGCGGGGAGACGCTCGGGCACTGCGGCGGCCACGCGAATGTCGGGCGGGCCGCTCGCCCCGACCGCACGCTGCCCGCGCGCGTCGAGGGCTCGCGCCAGATCCGATCTGTCCTCCTCCTTCTCCGCCGGCGCGACCAGCACCGACACGAGCAGCAGCACGCCGACCATGCAGCAGAAGGCGGACAGGCCCATCAGCCTGCGGGCGGCACGTTCCCTGCGGCGCATCGACAGGGCAAGGAGGGCCTCCTCGCCGGTGGCATGCGCGGCAGCAGGCTCGCCCGCTCGTGCGGCAGGATGGAGGTAGCGGTATCGCGCCGCGTGGGAAAGCCGTACGCCGGGCGCCCGCAGCGGCCTCACCCCGATCTCGCGGTCGTAGTTCGCGCGGCGCTCGGGATCGGACAGCACGTCGTAGGCTACGTTGATCGATGCCATCAGCCGTGCCGCGGCGTCCGCATGGTTCGGATGCCGATCCGGATGGTAACGGGCGGACAGGGTCCGATAGGCCGCCCGGAGGTCCTCCGCAGACACGTCGGTTGCGACCCTCAGGACATCGTAGTGCGTCTTCGCGGCTGAGGGACTTTCAGTCATTCCGTACTGTAATGGTCGTGGGGGGATGGGGTACAGGGTCTATGTCGCGGCGCCGGCGTGGCGCAATCGTCACTGCCCGGCAACGCCTGGCGACCTGCGCGCATCGGCCGCGCAGCGTTCAGAAATGGCGCGCGGCGGTCACCGGCGGGATCGACGGGTCGAAACGCAGTTCCAGCAGCGTCGGGGCCGCGACTCGTCCAGCGGTCGCTTCCAGGAAACGCTCGAGCTGGAGCTCGGAATCGCAACGCTCGAATGCCATGCCGTGGAGCGTGGCCAGGCCGCTGAAGTCCAGGACGGGCGGCTCCAGGGAAAAAAGCCCGATCGGTCCGTCGGCCAGGCGGCTGGCGGCCTCGTTGAGGGTCGCATACCGGCGATTGGACAGGATCACCACGAGCAGCCGCGCGCCCTGGTTGACGGCCGTCCACAGTGCCTCGGACGCGTAAAGGGAAGAACCGTCGCCGACCACGGCCACGACCTGACGGTCGGGACACGCGATCGCGCCGCCGACGGCGGCTGCCAGTGCCCAGCCGATGCCGCCACTGCCGTTGATCAGATACTCGCCCGCGCCCGAATCGATGAACTGGCGCACGTCGGACGTGGACAGGCCTGCCTCGTCGAACACGATTGCCCCCCGGAACCCGCGCAGCAGCGCGTCGATCGCCCGCGACGGATGGAACACGTCGGCCACCGCATCGGGCACGCCGACCGGCGGCAGGCGGCGTACCGGCGCAGGCCGCCCCTCGGGGCGCGCATCCGGTTCCAGCAGCCGCTGCACGGCTGCGAGCGAAGTATCGAGGTCGGCGATGCGCGCCAGCTCGAACTCGCCGTCCGCAGCCAGCACCGACGGGTCATGTCCGATCCAGGCCTTGCGCTGCGGCAGGTCTGCTTCGGAATAGAGGGTGGTGCGGAAATTCCTGAAGCCCACGAACAGCAAGGCATCGAACGCGCGCAGGCGTTCCCCGATCGCCGCGAACCCCGGCGACAGGTATCCCGCATGGCTGGACGACGCCGTATCGATCGGCAGCATGCCGGTGTAGGGGCCGCTGAACACCGGCGCGCCGATCGCCTCTGCCATGCGGCGCAGCGCGCCCGACGCGCCTGCCCAGTGCACGTCCTCTCCGGCCACCAGCGCCGGCGCGCGCGCGTCACGAAGGAACGCTGCGAACGCGGCGGCGTCCGCCGGGTCGAGCCCGGAAAGGCGGGCCGGCCGCACTTCGATCGGCACGGCATCGATCTCCGCTTCGAGCAGGTCGGGTGGACAGATCAGCACGACCGGCCCGGTCGGCGGCGTCAGCGCGGCACGGATCGCCTGGCGCACATGGAACGCGACATCCCCCGTACCGTTCAGGGTGTACACCGCCTTCACCACGGGACGCACCATCTGCTCGAGCGGACCATGCAGGATCGGCCCGGTATGCAGGAACCGGCGGTCCTGTCCGCCCACGAGCACCAGCAGCGGCGTCTTCGCGATGCCTGCGGTGTAGAGGTTGCCCATGCCGTTGCCGAGCCCTGGCGCGACATGCAGATTCACCACGCCGAGCGCGCGCCGCGTCCGTGCCTGGGCATCGGCCATGGGTACCGCGGCGACCTCGGACAATGCCACGACATACGAAAGGCCGGTCAGCCCGCGGTCACGGCAGGCGCGCACCAGCGGGATCTCCGTGGTGCCCGGGTTGCCGAAAATGTGCCGCACGCCGTTGGCTTCCAGCGATTGCAGCAGGAACTCCGCGACTTTCATCCCGCCCCCCTAGCTCGAGCGCGCGTCTGCCGGACGCCGGCTCAAGTTGCCGGCGCCAGGTCCGATATGGAGGCTGGCACCTTCAGGGTGCGTCATGTCCACTGCCCTACCCCCACCGGAGCACTCGCATGACCCTGCGTTCCCAGGTCACCGCCGGATTCGCCGCCCTGCTGATTGTAGCGCTCGCCGCGTTCGCCGCCCTCTACCTGTCGATCGACCGCGTCCAGAAGGCGATGGACGAGGTCACGGGGACGCGGATGCCGATGATCGACGCGGCGAACGACATCATCAAGTCGGTCTCGCGCAACTACATCGTGACCGCCAACCTGATCGGACTGGGAGACGGAAGGCAGGACGAGACGTTTCGAGCCGAGATGAAGTCGACTTCGGCGCTGATCACCGAGCGCTTCAAGACGCTGGAATCAGGCACCGCAGACGAAAAGGACAAGTCGCTGCTGGACGCCACGCTGGCCGCGCGGAAGGCCTATGTCGACAGCCGGGCCGTGGCACTCGACAAGGCCGCGAAGGGCGATGCCGACGGCGCCCGCAGACATCTGGCTGACGATACCAATGGCAAGCGCGCACGCTACCAGGACGCCATCGGCGAACTCATCGAGCGGCAGCGGGCGCTGGGCGCCGCGGCCGCGACGCGCGCGTCCGGTGCGCATTCCGCTGCCGCGGTGATGGCGATCGTTGCCGCGGTGCTGCTGGCCGGCGCAATGGCAGGCCTGCTTTTCTACCTGCTGTCGACACTTCGCCGACAGCTTGGCGGGGAGCCGGCTGACGCCTGTCGATTCGCTGCGGAGATCGCGGCAGGCCGGCTGAACGGACGGGCTCCGGTGAACGACGGCGGCGAGCAGAGCCTGATGGCTTCGCTGGTCTCGATGCGCGCCGCGCTGGTCCGCCTGCTGGGCGAGATCGGCGGCACCGCGCGCTCCGTGCGCGAATCCGCACGCTCGGCGATGGAGACATCGGACGAACTGGCCGGGCTGGTCAGTCGGCAGTCAGATGAAACGGCCTCCATCGCTGCCAGCGTCGAGGAAATGACGGCCAGCGTCGCGCAGATCAGCGGCAACGCCAAGGCGGCGGATCACGCTTCGCTGGGCGCGCGGTCCGCGGCCGAGGACGGTGCGGCGTCGATACGGCAGGGGCTGGACCGGATCGGCCGCATCGGCGAGAGCGTGCGCGGCGCCGAGACGGCGATGACCAGCCTGGGCATCCAGGCGCGCGACATCTCCACCGTGGTCAGCGTGATCCGCGACATCGCGGAGCAGACCAACCTGCTGGCGCTCAATGCAGCCATCGAGGCCGCGCGCGCGGGCGAGGCGGGCCGTGGCTTCGCGGTGGTCGCGGACGAGGTGCGCGCACTGGCCGAGCGCACGTCGCGCTCCACCTCCGAGATCACCGCCGTCGTCGAGAAGATCCAGTTCGTCGCGCGCGAGACGCAGGAAAAGATGGCCATGGTGGCCAGCCAGGTGCATGCCGAGGAGACGCGCTCTGCCGAGGTGAGCAGCGCGATCGACGGCATCTCCGCGGCATCGGTACGCGTGTCCGACGCCGTCGCCGAGATGAGCGGTTCGCTGGGGGAGCAGTCGATCGCTTCCAACACCATCGCGACGAAGGTCGAGGGTATCGCCCAGATGAACGAACGCAGCAGCACGACTGCAAGGCAGCTCTCGGTGCTGGCGCACGCGCTGGACGAACTGTCCGCGCGGCTTGACCGCTCGAGCGCCACCTTCCTGCTCTGATCGCCCGGGCGGCCCGGCAGGCGCTCAGCGCATCACGAACGGATCGGGCACTTCCTTCGCGGTGGAGATCCACACGCTCTTGGTCTGCAGGTACTCGTGGATCATGTCCTGCCCGTTCTCGCGCCCGAGCCCGCTGCGCTTGTAGCCGCCGAACGGCGAAAGGTAGGACACCGCGCGATAGGTGTTCACCCAGACGGTACCTGCGCGCAGGCGTTCGCTCATCGTCAGCGCACGCCGGATGTCCTGCGTCCAGACGCCCGCGGCAAGGCCGAACTGGACGTCGTTCGCGATCTCGACTGCATGTTCGTCGTCATCGAAGGGGATCACCGACAGCACCGGCCCGAACACCTCCTCCTGGGCGATGCGCATCGCGTTCTTGACGCCGACGAAGATGGTCGGCTCGACGAACCAGCCCTCGCCGCATTCCGGGCGCGCGGCCTTCGTGCCGCCGAGCACGGGGATCGCGCCCTCGCCGCGCGCGATGTCGATGTACTCGAGGATCTTGCGCAGCTGCGGCTGGTTGGTGACAGGCCCCACCTGGGTATCGAGGTCCATCGGGTTGCCCATGCGCGCGGTCTTCGCGAAGGCGACCAGGCGCTTGACGAACGCGTCGTGGATCGAGCGCTGCACCAGCAGCCGGGAGCCGGCGATGCAGGTCTGCCCGGTGGCGGCGAAGATGCCGGAGATCACGCCCTTGACCGCGTTGTCGAGTTGCGCATCCTCGAACACGATGTTCGGCGACTTGCCGCCGAGTTCCATGCTCACCCGCTTCAGGCCCCTGGCGGCACTCTGGTAGATCAACTGCCCGGTACGGTCGGAACCCGTGAACGCGACCTTGGCCACCTTCGGATGCTCGGTCAGCGGCGTTCCGACATCGGGCCCGAAACCGGTGACCACGTTGACCACGCCCGGCGGGAAGCCGGCCTCTTCGATCAGCCTGACGAACTCCAGGATGGACGCCGAGGTGTATTCCGACGGCTTGATCACCACCGTGTTGCCGGCAGCCAGTGCCGGCGCGAGCTTCCAGGCGGTGAGCAGCAGCGGCGAATTCCACGGCACGATCGCCGCGACCACCCCGAGCGGTTCATGCCGGGTGAAGTTGAGCACGTCGGCCTTGTCGGTCGGTATCACCGCGCCTTCGATCTTGTCGGCCAATCCGCCGTAGTAGCGATACCAGTTCGCCATGTAGGCCGTCTGCCCGGCCATCTCGGAGAGCAGCTTGCCGTTGTCGCGCACCTCGATCTCGGCGAGCCGCCGCGACTCCGGCCCGATCAGGTCTGCCAGCCGCAGCAGCAGCGCGCCGCGCTGCGACGCGGTGAACTTCGGCCAGGGACCGCTGGTGAACGCCCGGTGCGCCGCCTCGACCGCGCGGTCGACGTCTCGCGCATCCCCCTGCGCGATCATCGCCCAGGGCTTCGCCGTGAACGGGTTGAACGTCTCGAAGTAATGGTCGCTGGCCGGCGCGACCGGCATTCCGTCGATGTAGTGCCGGTAGACCTTGAGTGTTTCCCCGCTGTCGTCCATCGGTTGCCTCCCGCGCTGACGGCTGGTTGCTGAGCGTTACTGCGGCTTCGACGCCGGCAGCATCACCGGATGGGCCACCGCGGGTCCGAGCAACGCATCCCGGAAGCGGCTGCGGATGTAGGGGCCATCGCGCATCGGCAGGGTCATCGGCGGCTGGGCCGGGCTCACCTTGATGTTGACGAACACCGGACCCGGGCCGTAGATCGCCTCGAGCGCCGCGGGAAACGCGTCTGCTTCGGCGATGCAGGTGGCGACCGGGAATCCTGCAGCGCGTGCGATGCCGGCAAGGTCGACCCCCCGCCCGGTGTGCGTGCCCTGCATGCCGGTCTCGACATAATGCTCGTTGTCCATGACCACGATGGACAGGTTGGCAGGCTTCTCGCAGGCGATCGTCGCCAGGCTGCCGAGCCCCATCAGCATCTCGCCGTCGCCGGTGATGCACAGCACGCGCCTGGCTGGCTGCGCCAGCGCGAGCCCGCAGGCCACCATCGCGGCACCGCCCATGCCGGCCCAGTTGTAGAAGTTGAGCGGATTGTCCCCGACCGAGAACACGTCGTAGCAGGTGGTGCCCAGCCCGGTGACCACGAGCGCATCGCCGCGGCGGGCAAGGATCGCCTCGACGAGTCCCCGGCGCAGCATCGGCGACGCGGAAGTGTGGAGAGTGTTGACGCTGGCCATGGAAGGTTCCGTGTCGCTGCAGGTATCGGAGACCGAAGGCGGTCTACTTGTTCCAGTTCTTTGCGCCGATCGCCCGCTGGCCGATCAGCACGGCCACGGCACGGCCGGTGTTGAACGCCATGTGCGCAGCCGCGCCGACGGTGGGTGCGATCTCGGCAGGCTGGTCGACCGGATAGACGAGCGTGCCGACGCTTTCCAGGGCCGCGCGGGTCCCCTGGCCCATCGGCAGCTGCCACGGGTTGAATTCCGCCCACTCTCCCCGCATGGTCACCAGCATCAGCAGCGGCACGCGCATCTCGATCGGCGCTGCCAGCATGTTGATCGTGTTGCCGACGCCCGACGATTGCATCAGCAGCACATGGCGATCGCCGCCGAGCCACGCACCGAGGCCCATCGCAACGCCCTCCTCCTCGGTGGTCAGCGAGACGGTCCGCATCGCGGGGTTCGCCTGGCAGCGCTGGATCAGCCGGCTGTGTCCTGCGTCGGGCACGTACGAGACCTGGCGGATGCCGGCTGCCTCGAGTTCGGCGTATACGTCGTCCGGCCAGCCGGAAGTCACTTCTGCCACGATGGTTGTCCAGTAGGAGGCATGCCCCAGGGGAGGACGATCATAGGATTCGCTGTCCCGGATGGTCAAGCGCGCCTATAATCGCCGGCTGCCCTGATGCCCCTTTGCAACGACCCGGCCGACGATCCGGACACGATCCTCGGCGACCCTGCCCGGACCGGAGCCGACCGCCGATGAACGCACCGCAACCCAACGATACCCACCAGCCCCTGCGCGAAGCCGTGCGCGACCTGTGCGGCGCCTTCGACGGCGAGTACTGGCGCCGCATCGACGAAGAGCGCGGCTATCCCGAGGCCTTCATCAAGGCCCTCGAGGACGCCGGCTGGCTGGGCGCGCTGATCCCCGAGGAATACGGCGGCTCGGGCGTCAGCCTCACCGAGGCCTCGATCATCCTCGAGGAGATCAACCATGCCGGCGGCAACTCCGGCTATGTACACGCCCAGATGTACACGATGGGCACCGTGCTTCGCCACGGCTCCGAGGAACAGAAGCGCAAGTACCTGCCGGGCATCGCCTCCGGCAAGCTGCGCCTGCAGTCGTTCGGCGTCACCGAGCCTTCGACCGGCACCGACACCACCAACCTGAAGACGACCGCGGTGCGCAAGGGCGACCGCTACATCGTCAACGGCCAGAAGGTGTGGATCTCGCGGGTGCTGTACTCCGACCTGATGCTGCTGCTCGCCCGCACCACGCCGAAGGACCAGTGCAAGCGCAAGTCCGACGGCCTGTCCGTGTTCATGGTCGACCTCAAGCAGTCGATCGGCAACGGCCTGACGGTGAAGCCGATCCGCAACATGATGAACCACCAGACGAACGAACTGTTCTTCGACAACCTCGAGGTGCCGGCCGAGAACCTGATCGGCGAGGAAGGCCGCGGCTTCAAGTACATCCTCGACGGCATGAATGCCGAACGCCTGCTGATCGCCGCCGAATGCATCGGCGACGGACACTGGTTCATCGAGAAGGCCACGCAATACTCGAAGGACCGGATCGTGTTCAATCGTCCGATCGGACAGAACCAGGGCATCCAGTTCCCGATCGCACGCGCGCACGTCAACGTCGAAGCTGCGGACCTGATGCGCTTCAAGGGGTGCCAGATGTTCGATGCCGGGCTGCCTTGCGGCGCCGAGGCGAACATGGCCAAGCTGCTTGCCGCCGACGCTTCCTGGGAAGCAGCCAACGTCTGCGTGCAGACCCATGGCGGATTCGGCTTCGCGGCCGAGTACGACGTCGAGCGCAAGTTCCGCGAGACCAAGCTCTACCAGGTGGCCCCGATCTCGACCAACCTGATCCTCTCCTACGTCGGCGAGCATGTGCTTGGCATGCCGCGTTCGTTCTGACCGGCGGGCAGTCGATGACGACCACACCCCTGCAGCACCCTGGCGGCAACGGGCGCCGGCCCCTCGAAGGCATCACCGTCGTGTCGATCGAGCAGGCCGTGGCCGCGCCGTTCGCCGCGCGCCAGCTCGGCGACCTCGGGGCACGCGTGATCAAGGTCGAGCGGCCCGACGGTGGCGACTTCGCACGCGGCTACGACAAGGCGGTCGACGGCCAGTCGGCCTACTTCGTCTGGCTGAACCGCAACAAGGAATCCCTGTCGCTCGACCTGAAGCAGGACGCCGCACGTGAAGTGCTGCACCGGCTCGTCGCCGGCGCCGACGTGTTCATCCAGAACCTCGCGCCCGGCGCGGTCGAGCGGCTCGGCTTCGGGGCGGCTGCGCTGCGCGAGATGCATCCCCGGCTGATCGTCTGCGAGATCTCCGGCTACGGTGCGACCGGCCCCTATGCCGACAAGAAGGCCTACGACCTGCTGATCCAGAGCGAGTCAGGCGTCCTGTCGGTCACCGGCACCCCCGAGACGCCCTGCAAGGTCGGCGTGTCGATCGCCGACATCGCCACCGGCATGCATGCGTACTCGGCGATCCTGGCCGCGCTCTACCGGCGCGAATGCGATGGCACCGGCGCGCACATCGAGGTGCCGATGTTCGACTGCCTGGTCGAATGGAACAGCCATCCGGTCTACTACACGCAGTACTCGGGCAATGCGCCGCGGCGCAGCGGGCCCGACCATGCGACGATCGTTCCCTATGGCAAGTTCGATTGCGCAGACGGCCGCAGCGTGATGCTCGGCCTGCAGAACGAACGCGAATGGGCGGTGTTCTGCGACAAGGTGCTCGGCCAGCCCGGGCTGGCGCGCGACAGCCGCTACGACAGCAACACGAAACGCACCGAGCGCCGCGCCGAGATGATGGACATCTTCCAGGCCGTCTTCTCCCGCATCACGGCCGCCGAACTGGTCGAGCGCCTCGAGGCCGCCGGCATCGCGAACGGCCGGCTGAACACGCCGGCCGACGTCTGGGCGCATCCGCAGCTGGAGGCACGCGACCGCTGGCGCGCGGTCGCGCATCCCGGCGGCACCATGCGCGCCGTGCTGCCACCGGCCACGTTCGGCGATTTCGAAGCGTCGATGGCCCCGGTGCCTGCACTGGCTGAACACACCGACCGCATCCTGGCCGAACTCGGCTACGGTGCAGAATCCGTGCGCGCGCTTCACGACGCCGGCGCCGTCTGAGCGCAGGTCATCACCGGATGCCGGCGCGACGCCGGCCGCAACAGGAGGAGCAATACGATGAGCGTCCAGGCAAGCCAACCTGCAGCGGGCGAAACCGCCGCGCTGTCTGCATTCCTCGCGTCGATCCGATACGAGCAGATCCCCGCCGACGTGGTCGCGCGCTGCGAGGACCTGTTCCTCGACTGGTTCGCCTGCACCATCGCCGGGCGCTCGGCACGGCCGGTGAAGGTGTTCGAAGCGTTCGCCGCCACGATGGGTCCGGCCGGCGCCACGACCGGCACCGGCGCTCAGGTGCTGACCAACCGCACCTTCTCCTCGCCGCTGTTCGCCGCGATGGTCAACGCTGCGGCCTCTCACGTGGTCGAGCAGGACGACCTGCACAACAGTTCCGTCCTGCATCCGGCCACGGTGGTGTTCCCCGCGGCGCTGGCCACGGCGCAGGCGATCGGCGCGACCGGTCGTGACTTCATCGCGGCCTGCGTCGCGGGCTATGAATGCGGCATCCGCGTCGGCGAGTTCCTCGGGCGTTCGCACTATCGCATCTTCCACACGACCGGCACTGCGGGCACCCTGGCTGCAGCCGCTGCGGTCGGCCACCTGCTGAAGCTCGACGCCGACCGCATGCAGCACGCCCTCGGCTCCGCCGGTACCCAGGCCGCGGGCCTGTGGGAGTTCCTGCGCGATGCCGCCGACTCCAAGCAGCTGCATACCGCCAAGGCCGCCGCCAATGGCCTGACCGCCGCATGGCTGGCCCGGGACGGCTTCACTGGCGCACGACGCATCCTGGAAGGACCGACCGGGATGGCGGCGGGCATGTCGACCGATGCCGATCCGGCCTGCCTGGTCGACCGTCTCGGCGAACGCTGGGCGCTGGCCGAGACGTCCTTCAAGTTCCATGCTTCCTGCCGCCACACGCATCCCGCAGCCGATGCGCTGCTCGAGCTGATGCAGTCCCACGGCCTCGCCGCCGATGCGATCGCCAGCGTGCGCTGCCACGTGCACCAGGGTGCGATCGACGTGCTGGGCCCGGTCACCGACCCGCGCTCGATCCACCAGTCGAAATTCTCGATGGGTTTCGTGCTCGCGCAGATCGCCCTGCACGGCCGGGCCGGCCTGGGCGAGTTCACCGACCCGGCGCTGCGCGATGCAAGGGTGCGCGCCTTCCTCGAGCGGGTCACCATGGTGCTCGATCCCGAAGTCGACGGCGCATATCCCAAGCGCTGGCTGGGCCGGGTCGAGGTGACGACCACCGACGGCCGGCACTTCGAGCAGCGCGTGGACACGCCCAAGGGCGACCCCGGCAACACGCTGTCGCGGCCGGAGCTTGAAGACAAGGCCCTGCGGCTCGCCGCCTACGCCGACGGCGCATCGCCGGACGAGATGCGCCAGGTCATTGCGCGCTGCTGGCGCCTGCACGATGAAGCCGGCGTGCGCGACTGGTTGGCCTGATCGGCCCACGTTCGGTGGGCGAGGTCGCCGCAGTACCGACATCCTGCAACACAGTGGAGGAACCCTCGATGAAGACCCTTACGCGAACAACGGGCGCCACCGGCCGGGCTGCTGCCCGCGGCTGCGACGCCGTCGCAGCCCTGGCCACCGCGGCCCTGGGCTCCGCC
>JAIENF010000675.1 GCA_019751575.1 Burkholderiales bacterium | reverse complement strand
TCGGTACCCACGCCGGCGACCTGATCGGCGAAGTCGCACTCGCCATCGAGATGGGCTGCGACGCCGTCGACATCGGCAAGACCATCCATCCCCATCCGACCCTGGGCGAATCGATCGGGCTCGCGGCCGAAGCCGCCGAAGGCACCTGCACCGACCTGCCGCCGCCGAAGCGGAAATGACGATCGGGACCGCGGCGCAGGCGGTGTCCGCTGCCGATGGTTGCGAACTCTGTTCGACCCCGGGCGGGGAAGTCCTCTGGTCCGATCGGCGTCTGCGCGTGGTGCGCGTCGACGATCCCGACTATCCCGGCTTCCTGCGCGTCATCTGGCAGGGCCATGTGCGCGAGATGACTGACCTCGATCGCGCGCACCGTGCATGCCTGATCGAGGCGGTGTTCGCTGCAGAACGCGCGGTGATCGAACTGCTGCGTCCGCACAAGGTCAACCTCGCCAGCCTGGGCAACATGACCCCGCATCTCCACTGGCACGTGATCCCGCGCTTCCGTGGCGATCCGCACTTCCCGGATCCGGTGTGGGCTGCCCGGCGCGGCGGCAGTCCGGTCCGGTTGCCCATGGCGGTGGCGGATTACGGACGCGGCGTGGCCGCTTCGATCGCGGCGGCACTCTCCACCACGGATTGACCTCAGGCCGTTTCGCTCGCCGCCACGGGAGCGGCGCAGGTGCGCCTGGCCGGGAAGATCGCGCTGAACGTGCTGCCCTGATCTGGTTCGCTGTCGACCTCCAGCCGCCCCTGGTGATGCGACAGCGCGTACTTCACGATCGCCAGGCCGAGCCCGGTGCCACCGGTCTCGCGCGATCGGCTGCGGTCGACGCGGTAGAACCGTTCGGTCAGGCGCGGAATGTGTTCCGGGGCGATGCCGATGCCGGTGTCGGCCACCGAGAACGTGCCGCCCCCATCCTGCGCGGGCCGCCAGCGGATGGTGATGCGGCCCCTGGCCGGCGTGTACCGGATGGCATTGGTGATCAGGTTCAGGAAGGCGCTGCGCAATTCCCCTTCGGCACCGGTGAGCCAGAGATCGCGGTCGACGTCGAGGACGATCTGGTGGCGGCCCGCGGACAGCGCAACCGCTTCATGGTGCAGGCCCTGCACCAGCCGTGGCACGTCCACCGGCTGTTCCGCTGACGGGCCGTGTGCGTTCTCGAGCCGGGACAGGGTAAGCAGGTCCTCGACCAGGTTCTGCATCCGGCTGGTCTGCTGCGTCATCAGTTCCATCGCGCGCTTCTGGAACACCGGGTCGGGTATCTCCTGGTCGTTCAGCGTCTCGAGGTAGCCGGCGAGCACGGTGATCGGCGTCCTGAGTTCATGCGACACGTTGGCGACCAGGTCACGGCGCATCGCCTCGAGACGCTCCCAGCGCGTGATGTCCCTGCTGATCACCAGCTTCTGCTGGTCGCCGTAGGGGATCAACTGCACCGACAACGTGGTCTCGCCGCCACGGGCGCCGCGCAGCACGAACGGCTCGGCGAAGTTCTGCCCGTCGAGGTACTCGACGAACTGTGGCTGGCGCACGATGTAGGTGAGCTGGCGGCCGATGTCGCGTCCGGCATCGATCTCGAAGAAATGCTCGGCGCTCGGGTTGCACCATTCGATGCGGTCCAGGTCGTCGAGGATGATCACCGCCTCGTTCATTGCAGCCGTCGCGCTCTGGAATCGCTCGAGGGTGCTGCGCAGGTCGGCCTCGCTCTGCCGCTGTCGCCGCATGAGGCGGTTGAGGCGGGAGAACGCGTCGTCCCAGATGCCCGACCCGTGGGGCACCGGCGTGCCGGGCGGCTGTTCCAGCCAGCGCAGCAGCGCGCGCAACTGCCAGGCCTGCCGGAAATGCAGCAGCACCAGCCAGGCAGCCAGCCCGGCCAGTGCTTCGAGCGGACCGAAGAACGTCGCAGCAATGGCTGCAAGCGCCAGCCACAGGGTGAGCCATCCTGCCGCTCCCCGCCAGTATCCGCGCACCTGCGCTCCTTCCTCGATCGAATCCCGTCGTGGGGATGTCGGATTCTACGTCGCGCGACGTCCGTTCAGGGCGCTGCGGACAGCCGGTAGCCGCTGCCGCGCACGGTCTGTACCAGCGCGTCGTGGCCGGTCGGTTCCAGGGCCTTGCGCAGGCGGCGGATGTGCACATCGACGGTGCGCTCTTCCACGAACACGTGGTCTCCCCAGACCTGGTCGAGCAGCTGTACGCGCGAATGGACCCGCTCGGCATGGGTCATCAGGTAGTGCAGCAGCCGGAACTCCGTCGGGCCGAGCACGATGGCCACGTCGCCCGCGGTGACACGATGGCTCGACGGGTCGATCTGCAGCCCGCCCAGTTCGACGCGGTCGTCGGTTGCTTCCGGGGCGCGGCGCCGCAGGACCGCCTTGATCCGCGCGTTGAGCTCGCGGGGCGAGAACGGCTTGGTGATGTAGTCGTCGGCGCCGGTTTCCAGCCCGAGCAGCTTGTCGTGCTCCTCGGCCCGGGCGGTCAGCATGATGATCGGCACCTCGCGGGTGCGCTTGTCGGCCTTCATGCGCTTCGCGAACTCGATGCCGGACTGTCCCGGCAGCATCCAGTCGAGCAGCACGAGGTCGGGCAGCGCGTTGCGCACGAGGTCCAGCGCCTGCTCTGCCGTGTCGGCGCGCAGCGCTTCATGGCCAGCCTGGCGCAGATTGTATGCAATCAGTTCCTGGATGGCCGGTTCGTCTTCGACAACCAGAATGGTGGCGGGCATCGGTTTTCCTGCTCGGGTGCGACGGTTGGGTATCGCCGCCGATTGTATGAAGCCTGTGTGACGTTGCGGTGACGGGGCAGCGTCCGCCTGCGTGCGCGTATCATGCGCGCTGTCACCCTTTACAGCAGCGCAAGCGCCCGATGCACGATCCCGCCGTCCCGTCCACGCCCGCGCAGGCCACCGCCGCGCCCGCGCCGAGCCCTACCGACCTGGTGCTCCATCAGGCGTCGAACCGGCTCGAGGTGGTCTTTTCCGACGGCCGGACGTTCTCCCTGCCGTGCGAGTTCCTGCGCGTCCATTCGCCGTCGGCCGAGGTCCGCGGACATGGGCCCGGAGAAGGCACGTTGCAGGTCGGCAAGCGGGAGGTGACGATCACCGACATCGAACCCGTGGGCACCTATGCGGTGAAGCTGGTGTTCTCGGACGGCCACGACACCGGCATCTTTTCCTGGGCCTTGCTCTACGATTACGGGATGAAGCAGGACACGATGTGGGCGCGCTACCTGCAGCGCCTCGAGGCGGCGAAAGGAACCCGATGACGCGCAAGGTCGATTTCGGCTTCGAAACGGTGGCCGAGGAAGAGAAGGCACGGCGCGTGGCCGGCGTGTTCGACTCGGTCGCCGACCGCTACGACCTGATGAACGACCTGATGTCGGGCGGGATGCACCGGCTCTGGAAGCGCTTCACCATCGACCAGAGTGGCGCGCGCCCCGGGCAGCGGGTGCTCGACATCGCAGGCGGCACCGGAGACCTCGCGCGCGCGTTCCAGGACCGTGTCGGCCCCACGGGAACGGTGCTGCTGACCGACATCAACGCGTCCATGCTCGCCCGCGGCCGCGATCGCATGCTCGACGAGGGCCGGGTGATCGAAGTCGCGCGCTGCGATGCGGAGCACCTGCCGTTCCCCGACCGGACGTTCGACATCGTCAGCGTCGCGTTCGGCCTGCGCAACATGACGCACAAGGATGTCGCGCTGGCCGAGATGTTCCGGGTGCTGCGTCCCGGCGGGCGGCTGCTCGTGCTCGAGTTCTCGAAGGTCTGGTCGCCCCTCGACCCGCTGTATCGGCTGTACACGATGCAGTTGCTGCCGGTGATGGGCAAGGTGGTCGCCGACGACAGTGCCAGCTATCGCTATCTCGCCGAATCGATCGCGAAACATCCCGACCAGGAAACCCTCAGGCAGATGATGGTCGATGCAGGATTCGAACGCGTCGAGTATTTCAACCTCAGCGCGGGCGTGGTCGCCCTTCATCGCGGCTACCGCCTTTGAACGGGCGGGCCCTTTTTTCGAGGCCAGCCCGACCCCATCTGTTACCTTTCAAGGATGGCAGGAGCCGAGGGGAACCTTTCCTGCGGCGTGCTGTCCAAATCGTCGAAGGTGCGTGAGGCAGCGCCCGGATTTCGTCCCTGCCATCGCGCCCGCCTATGCTCGAAGTTCCGATTTCCCGTGGAGAATCAATGAACAAGCTGATGACCTTGATGGTGGCAGGTGTAGTCGGGCTGAGCCTGACCGCAGCCAGTTTCGACGCCGAGGCACAGAAGCGCAGGCTCGGCGGCGGCAACAACGTCGGCATGAAGCGCGACGCCGTGCAGCCGCAGAAGCCGGCAGCGCCGGCCCAGCAGGCGCAGGGTCAGCAGACGCCGGGTACCCCGGCAGCAGCCCCTGCTGCCGCAGGCGCCGCGGCCGGTGCCGCCGGCAAGTCGATGCCCGGCTGGCTCGGGCCGGTGGCTGGCCTGATGGCCGGCGGCCTTCTCGCGGCCATGTTCTTCGGTGGCGCGTTCGACGGCCTCTCCGCCGGCGACTTCATGATGTTCGCGCTGCTCGCGCTCGCCGCGTTCATGGTGTTCCGCCTGATGCGCTCGCGCGCCCAGTCGCCGGCGTCGTACCGCATGAACAATGGCCAGCAGGTTCCGGCCTCGGCGCCGCCGATGGGCGGTTCCGCGCCCCGGATGCCGGTGGCCCCGGCCGTTGCCGAAGGCCGCATCCCGGCGGACTTCGACGTCCAGGGGTTCGTGCGGAACGCCAAGATGTCGTTCATCCGGCTGCAGGCGGCGAACGATGCCAAGGACCTGAACGACATCCGTGACTACACGACGCCGCAGGTCTACGCAGCGGTCGCCATGCAGATGCAGGAGCGTGGCGACGTCGCCCAGCGCACCGAGGTCGTGTCGATCGATGCACAGGTGATGCAGGTGGTGACCGAAGACGGAAAGATGATCGCCAGCGTCCGTTTCACCGGACTGATCCGCGAGGACGACGCGTTCAACCCCGAGTCGGTGGACGAGGTCTGGCACGTCGAGAAAGACCTGTCCAATCCGGATTCGAGCTGGCTGATCGCCGGCATCCAGCAGGTCGAACAGGACCAGCCGGACGCGCAGGAGCAGCCGAAGGCCTGATCGGCCACGACAGCACCCGGCAGGAACAACGGGCGGAGCGATCCGCCCGTTTTCATTTTCGGGCATGCTTCGGCCTGTCCTCAACAGATCCCCGCACCCATGCGCCTGCCTGTAGAACCGGTGATCATCGGCGCGCTGAATCACCTGCTGGCCACCCAGTCCTGGGCAACCGCGCGGCTCGAGCCCCATGCCGGCGACGTCATCCGGCTGGCCCTGGGCGCGACGGAGATCGATCTCGCCGTGACCGCGGGCGGGATGGTCGAAACGGCAGCCGACCGCGCGCCGGCCGTCACCATCGGCGTGCCGCTGTCGGCGCTGCCGAGGCTCCTGGCGCGCGACCTGCAGGCGCGCCGCTCGGTGACCGTCACCGGCAATGTCGCGCTCGCAGCCGACCTCGAGTACCTGTTCGCGAACCTGCGCTGGGACATGGAAGCCGACCTGAGCCGGATCGTGGGCGACATCGCAGCGCACCGGATCGGCCGGGCCGGGCGGGCCGTGGCCGGGCTGCCCGGCGCGGTCGGCGAGTCGCTCGCGCGGTCGTCGCGGCAGTTCCTGGTCGAGGAGCGCGCGGTGCTGGCGCGCGCGGACGAAGTGTCCGCATTCATCGATGAAGTCGACCACCTGCGCGACGACGCGGAACGCCTCGAAAGCCGCGTTGCCCGCCTCGAAGCTTCCCGGCAGCCCACGCGCTCGCCTGCCGGTCGATGATGCGGCTGCTGCGTCTTTTCCGGATCCTCCAGGTCACCTACCGCTACGGGCTGGAAAGCTTCGTGCTCGGCCACGAACGCTTCGCTGCGCTGCGGCCGTTGCTGCGGCTCAAGTGGAGTGGCCGTCGCAGCGATGCGCCGCGCGGTGAACGGCTGCGCCTGGCCCTCGAGGCACTCGGCCCGATCTTCGTGAAGTTCGGGCAGATGCTGTCGACCCGCCGCGACCTGATCCCGCCGGACATCGCAGACGAGCTTGCGAAGCTTCAGGACCAGGTGCCGCCGTTCCCGAGCGCGCAGGTGTTCGAGACGCTGGAGCGCGTGTACGGCAAGCCCGTCGACCAGGTGTTCGCCTCGTTCGATCCGGCGCCCGTCGCCAGCGCATCGGTCGCGCAGGTGCATTTCGCGATCCTTCCCGACGGGCGCGAGGCGGCCGTGAAGGTGCTTCGCCCGGGCATCGGTCGCATCATCGAGAACGACCTCGGGCTGCTCGATGCGGCGGCGGGGCTGATCGAGACGGTATGGGCCGATGGCAAGCGGCTGCGCCCGCGCGAAGTCGTGCACGAATTCCAGAAGCACCTGCTCGACGAGCTCGACCTGATGCGCGAGGCGGCCAGCGCCAGCCAGCTGCGGCGCAATTTCACCGACTCGCCCCTGCTCGTGGTGCCGGAGATCTACTGGGACTGGTGCGCGACCGACGTGATGGTGATGGAGCGCATGCACGGCATCCCGATCTCGCATATCGACGAGATCCGCGAGTCCGGCATCGACATCCCGATGCTCGCGCGCTCCGGTGTCGAGATCTTCTTCGCGCAGGTGTTCCGCGACGGTTTCTTCCATGGCGACATGCACCCGGGAAACATCTTCGTCGGTCCGGATGGCCGCTACATCGCGCTCGACTTCGGCATCGTCGGGACGCTCACCGATGTCGACAAGAACTACCTGGCGCAGAACTTCCTGGCCTTCTTCCGGCGCGACTACAAGCGGGTTGCGATGGCCCACCTCGAGGCAGGCTGGGTGCCGGCCGACACCCGGGTCGACGAGTTCGAGAGTGCGATCCGCGCGGTCTGCGAGCCGATCTTCGACAAGCCGCTGAAGGAGATCTCGTTCGGAAAGGTGCTGCTGCGGCTGTTCCAGACCTCGCGCCGGTTCAATGTCGAGATCCAGCCGCAGCTGGTGCTGCTGCAGAAGACGCTGCTCAACATCGAAGGCCTCGGGCGCGACCTTGATCCGGACCTCGACCTGTGGAAGACCGCGCAGCCCTACCTCGAACGCTGGATGAGCGAGCAGATGGGCTGGCGCGCGTTCGTGCGCGGGCTGCAGGAGGAAGCGCCCGGCTGGGCGTCCACGCTGCCGCAGATCCCGCGCCAGATCTCACAGGCACTGAAGCCCGGCCGCAACGATGCGCTCGCGTTCGAATTGCGCCGGCTGATCCGGCAACAGCGGCGCCAGACCCTGCTGCTGGGTATCATCGCCACCAGCCTGGTGGCGCTGTTCGCCTGGCAGGTGGTCTCCGGCTGGTAAGGGCGCGCCGCTGGCACGCCGGTTGCCTCTGCAGGCCGCAGCGACATCCATCCTGACGGGAAAAACATGCTTGTCACGATCATAGCCCTGTACCTGCTGGTCACCATTGCCATCGGCCTCTATGCCGCGCGTCGCGTGCATGACTCGAAGGATTTCATGGTTGCCGGTCGCAGCCTGCCGCTGTACATCAGCGTCGCCACCGTGTTCGCCACCTGGTTCGGGGCCGAGACGGTGCTGTCGGTGTCGGCGACCTTCGCACGCGACGGGCTGAACGGCATCCCGGCCGATCCGTTCGGTGCCTCGGCCTGCCTGCTGCTGGTCGCGTTCTTCTTCGCGCGCGCCTTCTACCGGATGAACCTGCTCACCATCGGCGACTTCTACCGCAAGCGCTACAACAAGCCGGTGGAGGTGGTGACCAGCCTGGCGATCGGGCTTTCCTACCTTGGCTGGACCTCCGCGCAGCTCACGGCGCTCGGACTGGTGCTGATGGTGCTCTCCGATGGTGCGATCTCGCTGTCGACCGGCATCATCATCGGTACGGTGGTGGTCGCCGGCTACACCGTCTGGGGGGGCATGTGGTCGGTCGCCTTGACCGACCTGTTCCAGACCGTCGTGATCCTGGTGGGCCTGGTGGCCGTCGCCTGGCTGCTGGCCGACATGGCGGGCGGTGCAGGGGTCGTGTTGCAGGCGGCGGTCGAGGCCGACAAGTTCGCGTTCTTCCCGCAGGGTGACTGGACGGAGTGGCTGCCGTTCATCGCTGCCTTCCTCACCCTCGCGCTGGGATCGATCCCGCAGCAGGACGTCTTCCAGCGGGTCACTTCCGCGAAGGACGAAGACACCGCGGTGCACGCCTCGCTGATCGGCGCCGGCGCCTACTTCTGCTTCGCGTTCGTGCCGATGTTCATCGCCTATGCGGCGCTGACCATCGACCCGTCCATGGTGCAGCTGTTCGCCTCCGACGACCCGCGCGAGATCCAGCGCATCCTGCCCGACGCGGTACTCGCACAGACCCCCATCTGGGCGCAGGCGATGTTCTTCGGCGCGCTGCTGTCGGCGATCCTGTCCACTGCCTCGGGTGCGCTGCTCGCCCCGGCCTCGATCTTCACCGAGAACGTGATCCGTCCATTCGTGAAGCACATGGGCGACCGGCAGCTGCTGCTGACCGTGCGCCTCGTGCTGGTCATCTTCGCGATGGGTGCGCTGCTGTTCGCGCTGAACTCGCGCAGCACGATGTACGAGATGGTGCAGAATGCCTACAAGGTGACGCTGGTCGCGGCGTTCACGCCACTGGTGTTCGGCCTGTACTGGCGGCGTGCGACCAATGCCGGCGCGGTGCTGTCCATCGTGCTCGGGCTGCTGTCGTGGATCATGATGGAGGTGTTCGCGCCGGAAGGTGTGTGGCCGCCACAATTGGTCGGCCTCGGGTTCGCGATCGCCGGCATGCTCGTCGGTTCCCTGATGACCCAGTCGCGCGAGCACCACACCGCGCCGGGGCTGGATATCGAACGCGGAAGATGAGCCAGCCTCCGGCCCGTCAGACCCCGCCAGTGGCGAGTGAAGCAGCCCATGCCGCGCCTGCCGACAGCAGCAGGCCGGGCATCACGCGCAGCGCATAGCGCCGGCCGCCGGCGAGACTGGCGACCAGCTTGCTTGCGGTATTGGTCGAGATCGCGAGCAGCAGCATCAGCTGCAGCTGGGGCATCGCGCCGCCACTGGACGATGCCAGCGACAGCGCCGATGCCGAGGCTGCGTGCACGTCGGCGAAACCGGCGATGGCGATCGCAACGAGCGAGGCTTCGGCTCCGAGGGCCGTGTCCAGCCAGCGCGTGGCCAGGGTCACCCCGGCCAGCAGCATTGCGAAGCCGACCGTTCCTGGCAGGCTGAACGCCCGGCGACGCGGCGCCGGTCCGGCAGGGGTCGACGATCCGTGCAGCAGGCCTGGCAGGCTGGCCGCGACCACCGCGAGCAGCCCGGCTGCCAGCATGGGCAGGGTTTCGGCCAGCGCCGGCGGATGCAGCGCGACGATCAGCACGCCGAGCTGGAGGAAGGTGGACAGGCAGGACAGCAGCGCACCTGCAGCGCAGGCGTCGAGCTGCGCGGGCGACTGTCGCGCCCTGAGGCCGTATGCTGCAATGGTGCCAGTGCTGGTGATGAAGCCCGACGCGAACCCGGAAATGGCGAGGCCGTGCCGTGGACCGAGGACGCGCAGCGCGACATGTCCACCGGCCTGTATCGCCAGCAGCAGCACGACCACGCTCCACACCTGGCGAAGGTCGAGGCCGCCCAGCCAGTCCAGCGGCGTCGAGGGTGCGAGCGGCAGCACGATCAGCGCGGACGCCGCGAGGATCAGTCCGTCGCGCAGTTCGTCCGGGCTGAGCACTTCGTTGGCGAACGCGTGCAGGCGGGTGCGCGAGGCGAGCAGGGCGGTCACCGCCACCGATACGCCGGCCGCCAGCATCGGCTGCGCGATCGCCGCGACGCCGATCATGTAGGTAACGAACAGCGCAAGTTCCGTCGTGGCGCCGTTGTCGACCACCGATGAGCGGATGTAGGCGACCGTGATCAGTGCGCCGAGCAAGAGCGCGCCGGCGACGACCATCCACGGCTGTCCGATCGCCTGTGCGATGGCGCCCGCAAGCGCTGCGAGCGTGAAGGTGCGCACGCCGGCGAACGCGACATGCCCCGGCTGCCGCTTGCGCCGTTCCCGCTCCAGGCCGATCAGCAGTCCGGCGCCCCCGGCGACCGCGATGCCGAGCCAGGGCATCTGCTGCCATTCGTTCACGGCGGCATGGCCCGCATCTCCCCGACCGGACGCCGCGCCGAGGCCCGTCTTTCCGCGGCAAGGAGAACCCAGTCGAGCAGTGGCCCGGGTACCGCGCGATGCGTATCGGCATCCATGGGGATCGTCCAGATGATGTCACCCCAGTCTACGGATACCTGGCCGCTCCTTGTTGATCCGCGTCAACCCAGCTCGAATCGGGCGCTCGCAAGGTGCGTCTACTCCGCCTTGATGCCGCCGTCGCGGATCACCTTCGCGAAGGCCGCCTCGTCGCGCTTCATCCGTTCGCCGAGTTGCGCGGGCGTGCTGGCGGCGGGGTCGAAGCCCATCGCTTCCAGCTTCCCCACCGTGGCTGGCGACTTCAGGGTCGAGACCAGGTGCCGGTTGATCGTTTCGATCACCGTGCCGGGCGTGCCGGTGGGCGCGAACATCGCGAACCAGAGTGACAGGTCGACGCCCTTGAAGCCGGCTTCGGCCGGCGTCGGGATGTCGGGCACCAGCCGCGAGCGTTCCCCGCCCAGGGTGGCGAGCGCCACCAGCCGGCCGCCCTGCAGGTGTGGCAGTGCATTCGACACGCCGGCCACGGTCAGCGGCACGCGTCCGGCCAGCGTCTAGAGCGTCGCCTGCTGCCCGCCCTTGAACGGAATGTGCACGAACTCGGCGCCGCTCACCCGGCCCAGCAGCGCGACCACCAGGTGTGCGGCCGAGCCGACCGCCGGCGAGCCGTAGGACAGGCCGCCATTGGTGCGCCGCGCGAGCGCGACCAGTTCCTGCAGGGTCTTCACCTTGAGGTCGGGGCTGGCGACCAGCAGGTTCGGCGCGGTGGCGACACTGCCGATCGGGGCGAGGTCGCGCTGTACGTCATAGGAAACCTTGTACAGGCTCGGCGTGATCACCAGCGTGTTCGACGACAGGAGCAGCGTGTAGCCGTCCGCCGGTGCGCGGATCGCCGCTTCGGTGCCGATGATGCCGCCGGCACCCGGCCGGTTCTCGACCGACAGCGGGGTGCCGAGGGCGGCCGAGAGCGGGTCGGCGATGGTGCGGATCAGCACGTCCGCAGCGCCACCGGCGCCGGCCGGCACGACGATGCGCACCGGTTTCGCCGGCCAGGCCTGTGCGGATGCGACGGCAGGGACGAGGATCAGGGCGGCTGCAGCCGCCGTGGCTGCAGCGCGAAGGGACCAGATGCTGGAATGACGGGCAGGGCGCACGCAATTGCTCCTTGGGGGCGGGGGATGCACCATGCCGTGCGCCATCGAGGCGCGCATCGTCGTCCGCAGGCGTTGCGATCGACCGTGGTGCCCGGCCTGCGGGGAGGCCGTGTACGCTATCGAAGCAGGATGCATGCCGCCCATGGTCGGTCGCACGCGCCCGCAGTCCGGCGTGCGCGGGATCAACGCCGACGG
>JAIENF010000427.1 GCA_019751575.1 Burkholderiales bacterium | reverse complement strand
AGCAGGCCGATCGACCCGACCAGCGTGAACCCTGCGCCGGCGAGCACCATCAGCGACACCAGCACCTCCAGCAGGTAGTCGACCATTGCCGCGCTCATTCCATCACGTCCCTGCGCAACGCGAACTTCGCCAGCGCAACGGTCCCGACGAATCCGAGCAGCGCGATCAGGATCGCCGCCTCGAAATGGACCTGGTCCGACTCGGAGATGCCGAGCAGGATGATCAGGGCGATGGCATTCACGTAAAGCGCATCCAGCGCGACGATCCGATCGGGCAGGGCCGGGCCGCGAAGCACGCGCACCAGCACGAGCAGCATCGACAGGCAGATGAGCGCGATGCCGGTCAGGACTGCGTAGTCGAGCATGGGAATATCTCCGCGAGCGGACGTTGGTACCGGGAATGGATCGCCGCGACCACCGCGGCAGGATCGGGCGCATGCAGGCAGTGGATGGTCAGCATCCGCATGTCTGCACTGATGCCCGCGGACAGCGTTCCGGGCGTCATGGTGACGATGCCCGCGAGCGTGGCCACCGCCAGGGGATCGTCCAGCGACACCGGCACTTCGATGAACGCGGACCGGAGCCGCGACTTCGGCCCCAGGATGAGGATCGCGACCTCGATGTTCGACTTGACCACGTCGACCAGCACGACCCCCGCGAGCAGCGCCGCGGCGCGTGCCGCCCGCAGGCGCCATCGCAGGCCGCCGGACCGGCGCGCGACCGGCAGATCGCCCCTGCCGCAGAGCGCACGTGCAGCCAGCGGCAGCGCCACGCCCAGGCACAGCCCGAGCAGCACATGGGCGGGATGGATGCTGTTGTTCAACAGCATCCAGAACACGGCGACCGCTGCCGACATCACCGGCGAGGGCAGCAACCGCGACAGGCGCGAGACCGCAGGCGGCGACATCATGTGCCCCCCGTTCCGGCAACCGGACGTGCATCGCGCACCGGAACGGCCTGGGTCCGCAGCCGATCGGCACCGGGGCTCAGGATATCCGGCGGGCCCATGCGTTCGGGCCGGATCACCGTATCGACATAGCCGGCCGGCTGCAGCAGCTGGGTTGCCGTTGCATCCATGAACGACTGCACCGGCCGGGCGCCCACGGTCAGGAGCAGCAGGACAGCGGCCAGGAACCAGACCGGGCCGGTCGAAGCCCGGGGCATCATCGTCGCGCCGACATCCGCCCCGGCACCGGCAGGCACGGCGGCGCCGCCCTCGACCGGCCGCCAGAACAGCATGCTGCCGGCGCGCGCCAGCGCGATCACCAGCAGCAGGCTCGATGCGAGGACCGCAACCCATGAACCGGCCACCCAGCTTCCGCCGGTCGCACCCTGGAGGATGCCGACCTTGGCGATGAAGCCGCTCACCGGCGGCAGCCCAGCGGCGGCCACGGCGGCGAAGAAGAACAGCGGGGCCAGGTGCCAGGGCTTCAGCATCGGGCCGGGCAGCAGGTCGCTGCCGAGCGCGCCGCGCTCATGCGCGATCTCGCCGGCAAGCAGGAACAGCAGGCCGACCGCGAAGGTCGAGTGCACCATGTAGAACAGGGCGGCCGACAGGCCCTCGGCCGAGAACACGCCGGCGCCGATCAGCATCGAGCCGACCGAGGTGACGACCATGCACGCCACCAGTTCGGCCAGGTTTCGGCTGGCCAGGGCCGCGATCGAAGCCATCACGAGCGTGGCGATGCCCAGGGGCACCAGCCATTCCCCGACCAGGTCCGTCCCGACGCCTGCGTCCTCGCCGAACATCAGCGTGCACGCGCGCACGATCGAGTAGATGCCGACCTTGGTCATCATGGCGAACAGGCAGGCGACCGGCGGGGACGCGTTCGCATACCCGTCGCGCAGCCAGAAGCCCAGCGGCAGCACGGCCGCCTTCACGGCGAACACCACCAGCAGGACGAGGCCCGCGCTGCGTATCAGCGCGGCATCCTCGGCCGGCGCGGCAGCCACCTGCAGCGCGAGGTCCGCCATGTTCAACGTGCCGGTGACGCCGTAGAGCAGGCTCACCGAGACCAGGAACAGCGCGGAGGCGACCAGGTTGCACACGATGTAGTGCAGCGTGGCGCGCTGGCGGCGCTCTCCCCCGCCGTGCAGCATCATGCCGTAGGAAGCGATCAGCAGCAGTTCGAAGAACACGAACAGGTTGAACAGGTCGCCGGTAAGGAAGGCCCCGTTCAACCCCATCAGCTGGAGTTGCAGCAGCGCATGGAAGTGCCGGCCGCGCGCATCCCAGCCGTGCGCCGCGAACCAGGCCGCCGCCACCGCGATCAACGCGGTCAGCAACAGCATCAGCGCAGCCAGACGGTCGAGCACGATCACGATGCCGTAAGGTGCCGGCCAGTCGGCCACCGAGTACACCGCAGGCTCCCCGGTCGCGGACCAGCCGAGCAGGTACAGCGCCGCCAGCACCAGCGAAACGCAGGAGCCGATGGAGACGGCACGGCAGGCGCCCGGGCGACGCCGGTCGCCCAGGGCGAGGATGACCGCCGCGGACACCAGCGGCAGCACCACCGGCACGACCGGAAGATGGCCAAGCACCTGGATCATGGCTTGCCGCCTCCGCGGCCATCGACATGGTCGGTGCCGCTGTCGTAGCCCATGCGCACCGAGAGCGCGAGCAGCAGCGCCGTCATGCCGAATGCGATCACGATCGCGGTCAGCACCAGCGCCTGGGGCAGCGGATCGGCATAGCGCTCGACGCCGTCACGGATCACCGGCGCGGCACCGATCGCGAGACGGCCCATCGAGAAGATGAACAGGTTCACCGCATACGACAGCAGCGTCAGGCCGAGCATCACCGGGAAGGTGCGGGCACGCAGCAGCAGCCACACGCCCGCCGTCGTCAGCACGCCGATGCCGCTTGCGAGCAGCAGTTCCATCAGCTGGCCTCCATGCGCACCGCGCGTGCCGCTGCATCGGGGGCCGGCGGCGTCGGGCCCGCAGGCTGTCCGGGGACCGTCGTCACGCGGCCGATGGAGGCAAGCATCATCATCGTGCTGCCGACCACGGTGAGGTAGACCCCGACGTCGAAGAACATCGCCGAAGCCAGCGGCACCTTGCCCAGCAGCGGCAGGTCGAAGTAGGCATAGGAACTGGTGAGGAAGGGGAATCCGATGAGTACCGCGCCGAGCCCGGTCAGGCCGACGGAGAACATGCCAGCCGCGATCCAGCGATCGAAGCCCTCCTCGCCCGGCGGTGCCGCAGGGCCCGGCGCCCCGGCGTGCGCGCGCCCCGGCACCGCGTCGCGTCCGCTGGCCATGTACTGGACGAGCAGCGCGATCGCCGTCACCAGGCCGGCGACGAAACCGCCGCCCGGCTCGTTGTGTCCGCGCAGGAACAGGTAGACCGACGCCGCGAGCGCGAAGGGAAGGATCAGGCGCGCCAGCACGCGCAGCATCAGCGGCCGCGCTTCATGCGGGTCGGGCACCGGCCCGCGTCCGGGGGCTGCGAAGCCGCTGAGCAGCGCATGGATGGTCAGCCCGGCCACGGCCAGCACCAGGATCTCGACCAGCGTGTCGAAGCTGCGGAAATCGACCAGGATCACGTTGACCACGTTCGAGCCGCCACCTTTCGGCACCGACTGCTCGAGGAAATAGGTCGAGATGCTGGCGAGCGGCCGGGTGAGTGCCGCATAGGCCAGGGCGGCCATCCCGATGCCTGCCGCCAGGGCCAGCAGCGCATCGCGCAGGTGGCGCGGCAGTGACCCCTCGACCGGCGTGGTCGCCGGCAGGTGCCGCAAGGCCACCATCAGCAGCACGACGGTGACCACCTCGACCGACAGCTGGGTCAACGCGAGGTCCGGCGCGGAGAACAGCACGAAGGTGAGGCTGACCAGCAACCCGACCGCGCCCACCGCGATCAGCGAGAGCAGCCTGCGCCGGTGCAGCGCGACCGTCGCGACGGTCGCCGCGACCACGGCCAGCCACATCGCGATCGCCGCGCCGTTGGTCGGCAGCAGCAGCTCGTCGCCCAGCGAGTAGTCGTCGAGGAAGAACGGCAATGCGCCTGCAGCCAGCGTGACTGCCACCATCAGCCACAGGTAGCGCTGGAGGGATCCGTTCTGCATGCCGCCGGTGACCAGTCGCGCGATCGAGACGGTGGTTTCGAGCAGGCGGTCGAACAGGCGCTTGGCGCTGACCCCGTCGTCCCGGTAGAGATGGAGGTTGTAGCCGCCCTGCAGGCCGAAGTAGATCGCACTGCCCAGCAGCAGCGCGACCACGCTCATCGCCAGCGGCAGGTTGAAGCCGTGCCAGAGGCTGATGCTGTATTCCGGGACGTTGCCGAGCAGCACGCCCGAGACCGCCACGTCGAGCAGCGGCGCCACGAGGAGGTTGGGCATCACGCCCACCAGGACGCACAGCACGACCAGCAGTTCCACCGGCACCCGCATCCAGCGCGGCGGCTCGTGCGGGGTACGTTCGAGGCCGACCGGCTCGCCGTTGAAGAACACGTCATGCACCAGCCGCAAGGAGTAGGCCACCGCGAACGCGCCCGCGAGCGTGGCCATCACCGGGATCAGCCAGTCCGCCCAGGTGCCGGTATCGATCGCGACCGTCTTCGCCAGCAGCATCTCCTTCGACAGGAACCCGTTCAGCAGCGGCACGCCCGCCATTGCCGCCGCCGCGACGGCGACCAGGGTTGCGGTGACCGGCATGTACCGTGCAAGGCCGTTCAGCCTGCGCAGGTCGCGCGTGCCGGTCTCATGGTCGATGATGCCCGCGGCCATGAACAGCGAAGCCTTGAAGGTCGCATGGTTGATTATGTGGAAGACGCCGGCCACCACCGCCAGCGGCGTGTCGAGGCCGAACAGCAGCGTGATCAGGCCGAGGTGGCTGATGGTCGAGTAGGCGAGCAGCCCCTTCAGGTCCTGCTGGAACAGCGCGACCCAGGCAGCGAACACCAGCGTGACCAGCCCCACGCCGGTGACCAGCAGGAACCACAGGTCGTTGCCGCCGAGCAGCGGGTACATCCGCGCGAGCAGGAACACGCCCGCCTTCACCATCGTGGCCGAATGCAGGTAGGCGGAGACCGGCGTCGGCGCAGCCATCGCATGCGGCAGCCAGAAATGGAACGGGAACTGGGCGCTCTTGGTGAACGCGCCCAGCAGCACGAGGATGAGCGCGAGCGGGAACAGCGGATGGCCCTGCAGCATCTCGCGCTGGTCGAGCACTTCGGACAGCTCGAAGCTGCCGGTGATGTAGCCGATCAGCAGCACGCCGGCGAGCAGCGCGAGTCCGCCGGCACCGGTGACCGCAAGCGCCATGCGCGCGCCCTGCCGCGCCTCGCTGCGGTCGCGCCAGAATCCGATCAGCAGGAACGACGAGAGGCTGGTGCATTCCCAGAACACGACGAGCAGCAGCAGGTTGTCCGAGAGCACGACACCGAGCATCGAGCCCATGAACAGCAGCAGCAGGCAGAAGAACCGGGACGGGTCATCCTGCGCCGACAGGTAGTAGTGCGCGTACAGGATGACCAGCAGGCCGATCGCCAGGATCAGCAGCGCGAACAGGAAGCCGAATCCGTCCAGCATGAACGTGAAGTTCAGGCCGATCGCGGGCAGCCATGGACCGCCGGCCTGCAACACGGTGCCATCGAACACGGCGGGCGCATGCGCCAGCAGGAGCGCAAGCGACAACGCAGGCGCACAGGCGGCCAGCAGGGCACAGCGCCGCCGGTGGGCGCGACCGGCCAAGCGGGGCAGCGCCGCCATCAGGAAGGGCAGCAATACGATGAGGATCAGGGTCAAGGGGCGACAACCGGGGCAGTGGACTTCGTCTCGGTCGACTTCGCGGTATGCGGGACACGCGGCGCAGCGGGTCCGGGAGATTCACGCGAAGCGAACGCGCCAGGATCGGGTCAGGCGAGACCATGGCGGACGGGGCCCCGAAGCCTACCATCGTTGCCCACGTGCCGGCGTGCCCGGGGTCTGACGCAGCCGCCCTCGCGGCGGTCTATCGTCAGGCTGGCGACACGAACTCCACCCAGATCAGTTCGCACGCGCCAGCCCCCGTATCGTCGCGGGTCAGCGAACTGCGCCAGCGCCAGCCGTCCGGCGCCAGCGCTTCCACCAGGTAGCCACGAATCGTCACCACCTGGCCCTTGCGCACGGCCTTCAGCGCGGCGGCGATCCGGTCGTCCGCCGGGATCATGTGCATGTTCGCGCTCGATGTCTCGATCTCCCGGCGCGGGATCGGGAAGTCGTCGGTACTCCAGAAATAGAAGCGCCCGCTCTGGCTGATCCGGATGCGCTCGAGCACCGCCGTATCCGACATGCGGCCCCAGCCCAGCGCGAGGTCGACCGGTGCCAGCTGGGCCTCGCGGTCGATCCGGTAGTGCTCGCTGCCCAGCACCCGCGCCGATACCTCGAACCGTGCCAGCACGCGGATGCGATAGCCGTTGCGGGTGAACTCCCGGTCTCCGGAAACCGGCGACTGGACCGGCAGGTCGGCGGCGACGACACCGGGCGGAAGCGAGACCTCGCGCCCGTTCCACCAGTTCAGTGCCCCGAACAGTATCAGGGCGACGAAAACGAGCTTCGGCCAGTTCATCGCCGGATGCTAACCGGTCGAAGGCGCCGGCCGCCACCCCCCGCCGAGGCTGCCCGTCCGCCTACTTCACCAGCGTGACCGGGCAATCGGCCAGCAGCAGGACGCGCTGCGCCACGGAGCCGAGGAGCAACCCGGAAAGGGTGCCAAGGCCGCGCGTCCCCATCACGATCTCGCCCACCCCGTGCGCCCGCGCATGCTCGGCGATGGTCCGCGCGGGTGTCCCGGCTGCCGAGTGGTAGGTGCAGGCAATGCCGGTCGGCTCCACCAGGGCGCGCGCGGGGTCGAGGATCGCGGCCGCCTCCGCGGCGAGCACGCGATCGATCTCCGCGGCATCGACCAGTTCGCGGGTATCCATGCCCACGTCGTCGAGCACGCTGAGCACCTGGAGGCGCGTGCCGGCGCGCGCGCGGACCATCGCGAGGGCATGGTCGAGCGCACGCCGTGCAGACGGGGAATTGTCGAATGGCACCAGCAGGTCGTACATGGCGACTCCTCGTCGGGGTGGGCGTTCATTGTAGGCCCGTCAGTCGCGGTTGCATGCCACGGCTCCCGTCGCCGACCACGTTCGCGTGCAGCGCCGCCAGGAGCACGCGCACCGGTGCCGGCAGCGCGACATCCTCGAGCCGGTCGAATGCCACCCAGCGGCGGGACGGCTCGCCCGCTTCGACCGGCGCGGCAACACCCGGCCGGTCCACCAGGTGCATCCATACGAGCAACGGTTCGAGGGTCAGCCTGAAATGGGTGAACGCATGTTCCACCGGCGCCAGCGGCTGGAGTGCGCCATCGGTGGCGCGTATGCGCGCCTCGACCTGTGCATCGATCGCCTCGGGCAGGCTCCACAGGCCGCCCCAGATCCCGGGCGCGGCGCGCCGCTCGAGCAGCACGCCGCGCGACGGGTCCACCAGCAGCCACACGGCGCTCGAGCGCCGGGGCATGTCCCGCTTCGGACGGGGCGCCGGAATGGCAGCGACGCGGCCGGACAACCGGGCGGCACAGTCGGTCGCCACCGGGCATTCCCCACAGCGTGGCCGGCTGCGCGCACACGGCCCGGCGCCGAGATCCATCAGCGCCTGGGTATAGGTACCGATATCCGGATGCCCGTCCGCCACCCCTGGCAGGCGCGCCACCGAAACCTGCCACAGCGCGGCCAGCACCGCGGGCTCTCCCGCCCAGCCCTCGATCCCGGCATGGCGCGCCAGCACGCGCTTCACGTTGCCGTCGAGGATGGCATGCCGCTGGCCGAACGCAAACGCGCAGATCGCACCCGCGGTCGATCGGCCGATCCCGGGCAGCGCCAGCACTTCATCGAAGCCTTCGGGGAAACGGCCGCCGTGAACCTCGACCACCTGCAACGCCGCGCGCTGCAGGCAGCGCGCACGTGCGTAGTAGCCCAGGCCGCTCCAGGCGGCGAGCACATCGTCCAGCGGCGCCGACGCCAGCGACGCGACATCCGGGAACCGCTGCAGGAAACGCAGGTAGTAGGGGATCACGGTCGCCACCTGCGTCTGCTGGAGCATGATCTCGGACAACCAGATCCGGTACGGATCGCGGGTGTCCTGCCAGGGCAGTCCGCTGCGCCCGGACGTCCGCTGCCACGCGACCAGCCGCGCGGCGAAATCACTGGCAGCCGGCGGCATGCCTTCGCCTCCGGACGGTGCCACAGGTTGCCCCGCCGCCTTGCGCCTCATCGTCCGAGCACGCCCTTGAGGATGTCCGCGGGCGACGAGCGTCCGGTTGCGCCGGGATCGGCCTTGCCCGCACCCAGCCGCTCCTGCAGCAGGTCGGTCGCGCGGCGCTGGATCTCCTGGCGCGCGGCGCCGGCCACCATCGCCTGCAGGTCGAAATCGTACCCCGGCCCTGACAGCGGCCCCGATATGCGCACCGGAAAGGTCACGCCGCGCAGCTCGGACGCATCGCGCCCACCCTGCCCGCCCAGCGTGCCCACGAGGGTCGGCCGCAGCAGGTAGTCGATGGTGCCGGCGCCGATGTCGATCCGGCCTTCGCCGCCGGCGCGCAGCAACGGCGACTTCATCGACAGGTCGCTGCTGCTCGCGACGCCATCGCGCACGGCGAAGCTCGCCTTCAACTCGGAAAAATCGGTGCGCTCGGCGGCCACCGACGCGCGCACCTCGCGTCCGCGCAACTGCGCGACCCGTGTGCGCGCCTCGCGCAGGACGCCGACGATGTCGACCCCGCGCAATGCACCGTCGGCCAGGCTCAGCGAAACGGCACCGGACAGCGCCCGGCGCAGGGCGTCGACCGACTGCCCCTGGCTGGACAGGTCGACCCTGACGTCACCCCGTCCTTCGATCAGCTGGAGCTTCGCCGCATCGGCGAGCAGCGGACCGACCTGCACGGCCGACAAGTGCTGGCGGATCATCACCCGCGGAAGCTTGCCGTGGACCAGGCTGAGTCCGCCCTCGAGCCGCCCTGAATACAGCGACGCGACGATCGGCGCAGCATCCAGCCGGCCACCGGCGGCCTTGAGGTCGACGCGGACATTGGCCGCACGAATGCCGGCGGCACGCAACGCGCCGATCCGCACGGCGCCCGACAGCGCAAGTCCGTCGAGGAATGCGAAGTCGACCGGCCGGGCGGCGGATGCCTGCGCGCCGGGGCTCCCCGCAGCCGCCGATGGCCCGGCCGCGGCGGCCGGAGGCGGAGCGGAACGATAGCGGTCGAGGTCGAACTGGTCGGCCTCGATGTCGAACACCCACGGGGCATCGGCCATGCGGCGCGACACGCGCGCGCGCAGGGTCGTCTCGTTCATGCGGCCCTCGGCGGTACCCGCGAACATGCCCGCCTCGCCGCCCGCCGACGCGGCTCCGTCCAGCGTGAGCGTCACGTCGCGCGCCGGTGCATCCAGCCCGAACAGCGTGGCCTTCAGCGAATAGCGGCTCAACTCGTGCCGGCCCTGCGGGATGTCTGACACCGCCTGTGCGCGCGCAGCACCCTGGATCGTGCGACCCCCGAGGCGGCCCTCCAGATCCGCCTTGAACTCCGGCATCTCGATCCGTGCCAGGCCCGCACCGACATCGGCCAGCCGACCCTGGAGTGCCGCGGCGGCACGCAGGTTCAGCGTATCGGCCCCCGAACGGTAGTCGGCGACCAGCGCAAGCGCCGCGCCCTTGAACAGGCGGTCCGCCGCCTGCAGCGACGGCAGGCTGAGCTCGAGCGACAGCGAGCGCCGCGCGTCGCCGTGCCGAAGGCCGAGCTTCAGCTTCTCGATCTTCATCGAACCTGGGGCGCTGGAAAGCTGCACGGCATCGAGTTTCGCCCCGACCGGGGACCCCCCCGCAGTCCCGGCCAGCGAAGCAACCAGCGCACCGACGCCATGGCGCCCGCCATGCAGGTCCACCAGCAGGCGCCCGCGCGCCTCGGCGCGCAGTTCGATCTTCGGATCGCTCGACTGCAGGACGGCCGACAGCGCGAACGGCTCGCTGGCGCCGCCGCCGATGCGGCCGGTGGACAGGTCAAACGCGGAGATCGAGACCACCCGGCCGCTGCGCTCGTCGCGGACGGTCAAGCCCCCGTTCTCGATCACGATGCGCCCGATGTCGAGCGAGAGGGCGGACGACGGGTCATCCTGCGGCGGAGGCGCACCGCCTGCGGGGCCGTCCGGCTTCCGGTTCGCCGCACCGGCGAGCAGGTCGTCGATGTTGCGGCTGCCGTCCTTGCGCGTGACCAGCGTGGCGCGCGGCCGGCTGATCGTGAGTTCACGGACCACCACGCGCCCGCGCAGCAGCGGCAGCACGGCCAGCGACACCCGCAGCCGGTCGGCGCCCGCGAACTCGGCGGAACCGGCGTGCTCGGACAGGCTCACGCCGCCGACCTCGGCCCCGATGTCCGGGAACCAGCTGATCCGGATGTCGCCATCCAGGGTCAGCGTGCGCTGGTAGCGCTGCTCGACCTGTTCGACCAGCATCGGCTTCCAGGCATCCGGATCGAAGGTGAACGCGATCCACCCGGCAGCCGCGACCGCCAGTCCGGCCACCGCGCCCACCCCGACAAGGGCGCGGCGCAGCCAGGTCCGGGGACGGTGGACGGGCGCTGAAGATGCCGGCATCGGGAAGCTCCGCAGCGTTGGAAGGATCGTTCGGGGGACGCGCCGATTCTAGCCGCAGCACCGATGCGGGCCGCGGTACCATCGACTGCACCCTTCCGGACCCGGGATCGCCGATGAACGACCCGCTGTCGCAACCGTCACTGTCGCAAGCGTCACTGTCGCAACCGTCCCTGTCGCAACCGTCCCGTTCAGCCTACGCAAAGGTCGAGCCCTACGTGACCCGCGATGGCTCGCTGATCCGCGAACTGATGCACCCTTCGGTGCACGGCAACCGCCTGCAGAGCCTGGCCGAGGCGATCGTGCCTGCGGGCGGCTCCACCGTGCTGCACCGGCACCGGCTGTCCGAGGAGATCTACCACTTCACCCGGGGCCGGGGCAGGATGCGCGTCGGCGACGACACGTTCGAGGTCACGGCTGGCGACACGGTCTGCATACCGCCGGGCGCCGCGCATCGTCTCGTGAACACCGGTGGCACCGAGATGCGCCTGCTCTGCGCGTGCACCCCGCCCTACGCGCACGAGGACACCGAACTGCTCGAAGGCGGGCCGCCGCACGAAGCATGACGGTCGCGGCCTCGCACTGACCGAAGCGGCACGAGGGCCGGACGTGCGCGGGACCGGGTACCGTGGAGCGGGTGATGGGAACAGTTCCAATCATCCAACCCGTTGATTGATAACGGATTTATCCCGTTCGCTCCTCGGG
>JAIENF010000416.1 GCA_019751575.1 Burkholderiales bacterium | reverse complement strand
CTACAGTTGCGTCCTGGCTGCCAAGGAGGAGAGCAGTACTTTGAATGGCTCTTCTGCAAATAATACCGCTGTTTTCATTCCGATTAGCACCGCGGGGATCGACCACAGCCCGGCCGCGCAGCACACCAGCACGGTCAGGGTCAGCTTGTCGGCCGAAGCCTTGACCAGCGTGTTCCAGGTCGCGTGCAGCAGCGCGCCGAACAGGACGGCAAGGGCGACATCGGTGGGCATCGGGTCCGGGGGGCGTCCGTGGGGAACGGCTTCTGGCCGCGAGCGCGGATGTTACGGCTACCCATGGAACGCTGCTCGTGCGCCTGGCATCGCGGCAGCCAGGCAAGGCTGCCGCGCTAGCGGTAGGGCACGAGGATCTCGTTGCGGCGCATGAAGGGGATGGACCAGGGCGGGTTGTAACGGGCGAGCTGCGGCGGCGCGGACGGCTCGAGGCCGCGCTCCTTCATCCAGCCCAGCAGCAGTCCGGTCTCCTCGCGAACCCGGTCTTCGGTGACGAAGCCGGAGAACGTGCGCACCGCCACCCGCTGGGCGGGTACTTCGCGCAGGGTGACCGAGGGATCCTCGGGTACCGGCAGCGTTGCCATCGTGTACTTCGACGGCATCACGAAGTGCATCCGCCAGCGGCTGCCTGCCTCGCCGGGGGCGGCGGCCGCCTCGGTGGTCACCGGGGCGGTCATCGCGATCTTCTGCGAGGCGCCGGGCTGCATCGTCACCGGCACCGTCATCGCGATCTTCTCGCTGCCTTCCGCGGTGCGCGACCGGTTGCGGCCGAAGATGTAGCCGGCGATCTTCCGGAAGCCGGCGTTCGAGCCTTCGCCCAGTGCGCCTTCGACCCAGGTCTCGGCGACGATCATCGGTGCGTACTGGCGCAGCTCGAAGGCACCGCTGCGTTCCAGGCTTTCGAACTTCGGTTCTTCGGTGGCCATGGCGTTCGCCGAAAAGAGCAGGGAGGACAGCATGCAGCAAAGGACGAGCAGGGAAGGCGATCGGATGGGCATGGGGGGCTCGGGGGTGGGCGTACGATCCAGGGGTTGCCGTGGCGGCGGCGCGGGCGGCTGGACGCACCATTTCGCCGGCGGTAGTCTCCGGACAAACCCTGGAGGAGGGAAGATGGACCCGAAAAAAACAGAATCGGGGCGTGGACGGCAGCAGGTTTGCGTTCGCCCCCGCACCCTTGCAGGCGGCGCCTGCGCGACATTCCTGGTGGCCGTGCTGGGGGTCGGTAGCCTGGCCGTGGCTGGCAGTGTACTGGCTGCGGATACGCCGATGAGCCGGCCGCTGCGTGTCGTGGTGCCGTATCCGCCGGGCGGCACCTCCGATGCCCAGATCCGCATCATCGCGCCGCGGATCAGCGAGGCGATCGGCCAACCGGTCCTGATCGACAATCGTCCGGGCGCGTCCGGGATGCTGGGTGCCGACCTCGTCGCACGTTCCACGCCCGACGGACAGACGATGCTGATGACCGATGTCGGCAACCTGATCATGACCGGCATCGTGCATCCGAACGCGCCCTACGTGGTCGCGCGCGACTTCGCACCGGTCACGCTGGTTTCGTTCACGCCGCACCTGCTCGGGGTGTTCCCCGGCCTGCCGGTGCAGACGGTCGCCGACCTGGTGAAGCATGCACGGGCGAACCCGGGGAAACTCAACTTCGCGACCAGCCTTGGCGGCGCCACCCACTTCGCCGGGCTGCTGTTTTCCCAGCATAACGGCCTGCAATGGGTCGAGATCCCGACCAAGGGTGGCACCGATTCGATCACCCAGGTGATGGGTGGCCAGTCCGACCTGGTGTTCAACAGCATGGTGTCGATGATGCCGCAGGGCAAGGCGGGCAAGCTGCGCATCCTCGCGGTGACCAGCCCGAAGCGCGTGCCGCAGTGGACGGAGCTGCCTACGATGGCCGAGGCGAGCGGCATCGCCGGCTTCAGCACCGGTTCCTGGCAGGGCATCGTGATGCCGGCGAAGGTCGCGCCGGCCGTCGTCGCGCGCGTCAACCGCGAGGTGGTGCGCGCGCTCGGCATGCAGGACGTCCGCGATCGCTACTTCGCGCTCGGCACCGAGATCGTCGGCAACAGTCCGGCGGAATTCGGTACCTGGCTGCGCGACGAGAACGCCCGCTGGACGGTGGTCGCGAAGAAGGCGAACCTGAAGGTGTCGTTCTGACGGAGGCGGCGATGGACCGACGGGCACTGATGTTTGCGGCCGTCCTGCTGCCTGCGCTCGCGGTGGGCGAGGCGATCGCGCAGCCCGGCTGGCCTTCGCGTCCGGTGCGCCTGCTGGTACCGGCGCCGCCCGGCGGCAGCACCGACACGCTGGCGCGCATCACCGGCCAGAAGCTCGGCGAAGCGCTCGGCCAGCCGTTCGTGGTCGACAACCGCAGCGGTGCCGGCGGAACCGTGGCTGCAGAGACCCTGATGCGTGCGGCACCCGACGGCCATACGCTGGGCGTGCTGTTCACCTCGCTGACCGTGAACGCGGTGCTGCAGAAGGTGCCCTACGACACGCTGCGCGACTTCACGCCGGTGTCACTGATCTCGACCTCGCCGCTGGTGCTGGTGGTCGGTGCCACTTCCCAGGTACGCACGCTGAAGGACCTCGTGCAGCTGGCGAAGGTGAAGCCGCTGTCCTACGGCAGCGCCGGCATCGGCAGCGGTGGCCATGTCTGTGGCGAGCTGCTGAACGTGATGGCCGGGATCCGGACCACGCACATCCCGTACAAGGGCGCGGGGCCCGCCTCGGCCGATGTCGCCGCGGGGCAGATCGAGTTCCAGTTCGGCGCGCAGATCACCACCCAGGGGCTGGTCAAGGCCGGACGCCTGCGCATGATCGCGGTGACCAGCGCGAAGCGCGCGGCGACGCTGCCGGACGTGCCGACGATGGCCGAGTCCGGCCTGCCCGGCTTCGAGTTCAACAACTGGTTCGGCCTGCTCGGCCCGGCCGGACTGCCGCCGGCGGTGGTCGCCCGGCTCAATGCCGAGGTGGTGAAGATGATGGCGCAGCCCGACGTGCGCGAGCGCATCACCTTCGACGGCGGCGAACCCGCCGCCGGCCCGCCGTCCGAGTTCCGCGCCCTGCTCGCCAGCGACCTTTCGAAATGGGCCAAGATCGCCCGCGAACTGCGCATGCAGCCGAACTGAACTCCGGGTAATCCGGGTCAGAGACGATTTTCCCCGCGGTGTCCGTCCAGGGCTGAGAACTCGGCGGGAAAATCGTCTCTGACCCGGATTACACGGCGTCAGTCGATGGTCGCGCCGCTGGCGCGAGCCAGCTTGGCCCATTTCGGCGCTTCCTTCTGCTGGAACGCGGCGAACTCGGCGGGCGATGCATGGGTGAAGGGCTCCTGGCCGATCTGGGCCATGGCCGGGGTGGTCGACGCGATCGCCTTCAGGCTGAGCTTGTGCAGCGTGGCGACGATCGGCTCAGGTATGCCGCGGGGGCCCGACAGGCCGAACCATGGCACCAGTTCGAAGCCGGGCACGCCGGCTTCGGCGATGGTCGGCACGTCGGGCATCAGCGGCGAGCGCCGGCTCGACGACACGCCGAGCGCGCGCAGCTTGCCGGACTGCACGAAGGCGACCATGCCGGCGATGCCTGGGAAGCCGACGCCGACCTGGCCGGCGAGCAGGTCGGCGGTGGCCGGACCGCTGCCTCGATAGGGTACGTGCACCATGTCGATGCCGGCCATCGAGGCGAACAGCGAGCCGGTGAGGTGCTGCGTCCCGCCGTTGCCCGAGGATGCCCAGTCGATGGCGCCCGGGCGCTTCTTCGCCAGCGCGATCAGGTCCTTGACGGTCTTCACGCCCAGCGACGGATGCACCACGAGGATGTTCTGTGCCGCAGTCAGGCCGGTGATCGCGGTGAAGTCGGCGATCGCATCGTAGGGCAGCTTGCGGTGGATCGCAGCCGATACATAGTGGGTGTTGCTGATCATGAACAGCGTGTAGCCATCCGGCGTGGCCTTGGCCGCGATCTCGGCGCCGACCACGGAACCTGCGCCGGGTCGGTTCTCGACCAGCATCTGCTGGCCGGACAGCTTGTTGATCTCCGCGGCGAAGATGCGCGCCGGACCGTCCGAGGCGCCGCCGGCGGAGAACGGCACGATCATCCGCATCGGCCGGGACGGGAAGGCGTCGGCCGCCAGCGCGCTGCCGGCGGTGACTGCCAGCAGCAGCGCCAGGACTGCACCGCCGCTCGTCGATTCGATGTTGCGCATGTTCTGGTTTCCTCGCGTTTCTATAAACTCGGACATCTACCGTGGGGATTGACCTGAAGGGAACAGCTGCGATGCCATTTGCCACTTCGGACGGACTGAAACTGTACTGGGAAGAGACCGGGAGCGGTACCCCGATCGTGTTCGTGCATGAATTCGCCGGCGACCTGCGCAGCTGGGAACCGCAGGTGCGGTTCTTCTCGCGCCGCTTCCGGTGCATCACCTACAACGCGCGGGGCTATCCGCCGTCGGACGTCTCCACGAGCTTCGAGCAGCACTCCCAGGAGCAGGCGGCCGACGACATCCTGGTGGTGATGAAGGCGGCCGGCATCGATCGCGCGCACATCGTCGGGCTTTCCATGGGCGGCTATGCCGCGATCCACTTCGGCCTGCGCCATGCGAAACATGCACTTTCGCTGACCGTCGCAGGGGCCGGTTTCGGCTCCGACCCTGACAAGCGCGCGCAATTCCATGCCGATACCGATGCGTTCGCCGCGCAGATCGAGACGCTGGGCATGGCCGAGGGCATCAAGGATTACGCGATCGGACCGGCGCGGGTGCAGCACCTGAACAAGGATCCGCGCGGCTTCGCGGAGTTCCATTCCCAGTTCGCCGCGCACGACGCCACCGGGTCTGCCAATACGCTGCGCGGCTTCATGCGCCGGCGCGATGCGATCCAGGCGCACGAGGCCGGGTTGCGCAAGATGAACGTACCGACCCATGTCATCACCGGCGACGAGGACGACAACTGTCTCGAGCCCGGCATCTGGATGAAGCGCGTGATCCCCGGCTGCGGGCTCACCGTGATGTGCAACACCGGCCATGCGGTGAACCTGGAAGAGCCCGACTACTTCAACCGGCTGGTGCTCGACTTCCTCACGCTGGTCGACGGCGGCCGCTGGCAGCCGCGCGATCCGCGCTCCTACGGCAAGTCGACGCTCGCCAACAAGGCATGACCGGCGCGGCGTCCTCGGTGGTGCTGACTGCGCCAGTCGAGGACGCCTCGGCATGGACCGGCGCCCGGTTGCGTGCGGGGCCGGAGGACTGGGTGTGGAACCTGGCGCCGGCCACGCTGGCGGAAGTGGACCGTGCGCTTGCATCGGTGAAGCAGGCGGGTCGGCCGCTCGAGTCGGTGACCCGCGCCGATTTCGAGCTGCCCTCGCTGTCGGAAGAGTTCGCGCGCATCGCGCACGAACTGGAACACGGCCGTGGCTTCGTCCAGATCCGCGGGCTGGATGCACGGCGCTACGACGCGGATGACCTCGCGATCATCTTCTGGGGCGTGTCCTCGCATCTCGGCACCGCGATCTCGCAGAACGCGCGCGGGGACCTGCTCGGATTCGTGCGCGACGAGGGCCGGGACATGGCCGACGGACGTACGCGGCTCTACCAGACACGCCTGCGCCAGCGCTTCCATACCGACATCGGCGCCGACGTGGTCGGGCTGTGCTGCGTGCGCCCGGCACGCGAGGGCGGGCTCAGCCTGGTCGCCAGTTCGGCCGCGGTCTACAACGCGATGCTCGAGCGGTATCCGTACCTGGTGGGCGTGCTCTACGACCGCTTCAACCTCGACTGGCGCGGCGAGCAGCCGCCGGGCGAGCCGGGCTGGTACAGCGAACCGGTCTACGCATGGCACGAGGGAAAGCTGTCCTGCCGCTTCTCGGCGACGCTGATCGAGAGCGCGCAGCGGGTCAGCGGCGAGGCGCTGACGCCGGTGCAGCGCGAGGCCCTGCGCCGCGTCGAGGAACTCGCCGAGGAACTGTGCATCCAGGTCGCATTCCGGCCCGGCGACCTGCAGTTCATCAGCAACTACCGGGTGCTGCACGACCGGACCGCGTTCAGCGACGACGGCGATCCGCGGCAGGGGAGGCTGCTGTATCGCGTATGGCTGACCCTGCCCGGCGCACGGGCGCTGCCCGAGGAATGGGCGGGCGGCCGGGTACGCAGCGGCATCGCGCGCCAGGAACGCTCCACCTGAGCGACGACGTGTTCCGGACGGAGATTCGGAACGGAACTTGCTCTGTACCAGCGCATTCAGGAACGACAAGGGGGCAACATGGGAATCAAGGGGAACCCGCCGGCGCGCCTGTCGCGCGCGGCAGCCGCATCGCTGATCGTCATCGGCGGGGCGTGCATCGTGCCTGCGTCCGGTGCCATCGCACAGGCCTGGCCGGCGAAGCCGGTGCGCTTCGTCCTCGGCTTCCCGCCCGGCGGCGGCTCCGACATCCTCGGGCGCATCGTCGCCGCGCGCATGCAGGAGCAGATGGGGCAGGCCGTGGTGATCGAGAACCGTCCCGGCGCGTCGGGCAACATCGCCGCCGAGCAGGTGGCGAAGTCTGCGCCGGACGGCTACACGATCTACCTCGCGCAGATCGCCGCCGTGGCCATCTCGCCATCGCTGTTCCCGAAGCTGGGCTACGACCCGTTGCGCGACTTCGCGCCGATCTCGCTGATCGCGACCGGACCCAACGTGCTGGTGGTGCATCCGGCGCTGCCGGTGAAGAGCGTGAAGGACCTGATCGCGCTCGCCCGGCAGCAGCCGGGCCAGATGAACTATGCATCGGTCGGCCCGGGCAGCATCCAGCACCTGGCGGGCGAATCGTTCAACCTGCTCGCCGGGGTCAAGACCGTGCACGTGCCGTACAAGGGCAGTTCGCCCGCGGGCCTCGACCTGATGGCCGGGCAGGTAGCCTTCATGTTCGATTCCACGCCGCCGATCACCGCGTTCATCAAGTCCGGCCGCATGCGTGCGCTGGCGGTGACCACCGCGAAGCGCTCGCCGCTGCTGCCCGAGGTGCCGACGGTGGCCGAATCCGGCCTGCCCGGCTTCGACTTCGCGACCTGGTGGGGCCTGATGGCGCCGGCCGGCACGCCGCGTCCGATCGTCGATCGCCTGAACGCGGAGCTGGGCAAGGCGCTTCAGCACCCCGAGGTGCGCGAGCGTATCCTCGGCGTGGGCGCCGAACCGGCGCACACCACGCCCGAGGCCTTCGGCGCGCTGATCCGCAGCGAGATCGCGCGCTGGGCCAAGGTGATCAAGGCCGCCGGCGTGAAGGTCGACGGCTGAGACTGCAGCGGCACGGCGCGGCCTGCACGAGCCACGCCGGCCGCACGTTCCACGGAGGAAACACGATGACTGCCCCGGTATTGCTCGAACGCCCCGCCGACCATGTCGCGGTGGTGCGCATCAACCGTCCCGACGCGCGCAATGCGCTCAACATGGAAGTGCGCCGGTTGATCGCCGACCACCTCGCGGCGCTCACCGACGACGCGTCGGTGCGCTGCGTGATCCTGGCCGGGGGCGAGAAGGCCTTCGCCGCCGGTGCCGACATCCGCGAGATGGCCGAGGCCGATCCGATCGAGATGATGAAGCGCAACGCGTTCCGTCTCTGGCAGGCAATCGCGCTCTGCCCGAAGCCGATGATCGCCGCGGTGCGCGGCTTCGCGCTGGGCGGCGGTTGCGAGCTCGCGATGCATGCCGACATCATCGTCGCCGGCGACAGCGCGAAGTTCGGCCAGCCGGAGATCCGCATCGGCATCATCCCGGGGGGCGGCGGCACCCAGCGCCTGCCGCGAGCGGTGGGCAAGTTCAAGGCGATGAAGATGCTGCTCACCGGCGACATCATCACTGCGCAGGAGGCCGATGCGATGGGGCTGGTCAGCGAGGTGGTGCCCGACGCCGAGGTCGAGGCGCGTGCGCTCGCGCTGGCCACGCAGATCGCGCAACTGGCGCCGATCGCCGCGCGCCAGATCAAGGAATGCGTGCTGGCCGGCCAGGACACGTCGCTGCATGCCGGCCTGATGCTCGAGGCGAAGGCGATCCAGCTGTCGTTCGCGAGCTTCGACCAGAAGGAAGGCATGGCCGCCTTCATCGAGAAGCGCAAGCCGGGGTTCGAGGGCCGCTGAAGGCTGCGGCCGGCGCGGACCGATCGGTCGGATGCTGCGGGCGGACCTGCGTCAGCGACGGACGTGCGTCAGCGATGCTTCGGAAGGCTGCGCAGCACGGCATCGGCTGGAAAGGCGTCGCCTGACGCGCCGACCCGGGCAAGTTTCGCCCAGGTCCACACGATACGGTCTCCCCGGGGAATCGAAAAGAAGGTGACGTCCCCCCAGCCGACCGTCGCCGCGGGCTGCGGCATCACGACCTTCTGGCCGACGATCAGCGCGCCGTCGTCGGTGATCGTCAACCGTGCTTCCTCGGTGCCGCCCCTGGCGGTCTGTATGCCGGCGTTGTAGTCGCGCGCGAGGCGCATCCACCCCTGGCTGCAGTCGAAGCCATGGAACTTCGGTTCCCATCCGTCAGGATGCCGGCGCAGCAGCGCATCGAAACCCGGGCCGGGCACGCGTCCCTTCAGCGTGACGCGCCGTGCCTTCGCGTCGGGCGGAAGGATCCAGAGCAGGGCATCGGGTCCCATCGCAAGCAGGAGGAAGCCGCCGGTGTAGCCTTCGGCGCGCGAGCCGTTCTCGCGGTATCCGAACGCGCGGCCATCGACGGGCGGCCAGGCATAGACGCCGGACAGTTGTGGACAGCCGATGCGCGTCCGCAGCGTGCCGAAGGCGGCGGGCGGGGTGTCCGACCCGACGGTCTCCTGCATCGGGCAGCCTGCAAGCAGCGCGGTCGTCGAAAGCAGCACGGCGATCGCCGCGTGCTTCGTTCGGAGGCCTTTCAGGGGGTGATGCCTGCGCAAGCGTCCATGCCACGCGCGCACGGCGCGGGCATCACTGCTTCAGTGCCTCGAGCTTCGCCTTCACCCGCTCGTCGTACTTGTCCGGATCGACGATGACGCGGGTGTGGGTGCCTTCGCCCACCTTCTCGACTTCGTCGAACACCTCGAAGCGGAACGACAGCCGGCGCCGGTCGACGGCCAGCACTTCGACCTCCGCCCGTACCCGCTGTGCCGGGAACGACGGTGCCAGGTGGCGTATCTCCACCGAGGTTCCGAGCGTCCGCTGCTGCGCCGACAGGTAGGGTTCGATGGTGTGGATCGCCGCCCGTTCGACCAGCAGCACCATCGACGGCGTCGAGAACACCGGCACGACGCCGCGCGTCATGCACAGGTCTTCGGTCACTTCCCAGAAAAGCGATCCCTTGAGGCCTGCTTCGAGTCCGGACATGGTGAACCTCGCTTCAGACCAGCACGCCCTTCAGCTGGGCCTCGGGGTAGCGCGTGCCGGCGATCGCCGCCGGCGAGAAGGTCTCCGACAGCGTCGCGATCTCGCCAGCCGTCAGCGTGATCTCGGCGGCGCCGAGGTTCTCCTCGAGGAAGGTGCGGCGCTTGGTGCCCGGGATCGGCACGATGAACTCGCCCTGTGCCATCACCCAGGCGATCGCGACCTGCGACGGGGTCGCCTTGCGCTCCGCGGCGATGCGCTCCAGCGGGGCGAGCAGCGCGACGTTCTTCGCGACGTTCTCCGGCAGGTAGCGCGGATGCTGCCGGCGCCGGTCCTTCTCGATCAATGCGTCGAGCGACTTGATCTTCGCCGACAGGAAGCCGCGGCCGAGCGGCGCATACGCCATGTAGCCCACGCCGAGTTCCTTGCAGGCCGTGATCAGGCCGTTCTCGGCATCGCGCGACCAGAGCGAATACTCGGTCTCGACCATGTCGATCGTCGCCGCCTTCATCGCCTTGCGCAGCGTGTCCGGGCCGGCTTCGGACAGGACCAGGTAGCGCACCTTGCCCTGCTCCTGCAGCCGCTTCATCGCGCCCACGGTTTCCTCGATCGGCACGTTCGGATCGACCCGGTGCAGGCCGTAGATGTCTATCTCGTCGATGCCGAGGCGCTTCAGGCTCTTGTCGCAGGCCTCGATGGCGTACTCCGGCCGGCCGTTCACCCCACCCCCACCCATCAGGTTGCCGAACTTGGTGCAGACGATCGCATCCTTGCGCCGGCCCTTGATCGCCTTCGCGACCAGTTCCTCGTTGACGCCGTTGCCGTACGCGTCGGAGGTGACCAGCAGGTTGCAGCCCAGGTCGAAGGCGCGGTGCATCGTGGCGATCGACTCTGCATCGTCGGGCGTGCCGTAGGAGATCGACATGCCCATGCAGCCCAGGCCGATGGCCGAGACCTGCGGGCCGTTTGCGCCGAGTTTGCGTTGCTTCATCTGTTGAGCTCCCTGAGGATGGTTGAAGGCAAGACTACTTCGCGTAGGTGACGAACAGGTCGTCGAAGCCGTCCACATGGCCCTGCAGCTTGTCGCCCGGGAAGCACGGGCCGACACCGGCGGGCGTGCCCATCATGATGATGTCGCCGGGGAACAGTTCGACCAGGTGCGACAGGTAGGAGATGGTCTCGGGCGTGTTCCAGATGTGCTGGTTCAGGTCGCCCTTCTGCTTCACCTCGCCGTTGACCTTCAGCCAGATCGCCCCGCTGGCCGGATGTCCGATCTTCGCGGCCTTCTTGAGCCCGGTGCACGGCGCCGACTGGTCGAAGCCCTTGCCCATCTCCCACGGGCGGCCCATCTTCTTCGCCTCGCCCTGCAGGTCGCGGCGGGTCATGTCGAGGCCGACGCCATAGCCGTAGACATGGTCGAGCGCCTTGTCGGTCGGGATGTTCTTGCCGCCGGTGCCGATCGCGACCACCAGCTCGATCTCGTGGTGCAGGTCCTTGGTGCCGACCGGGAACGGGATGGTCTGGTTGTTCGGGACGATGGCATCGGTCGGCTTCTGGAAGAAGAACGGCGGCTCGCGGTCGGGGTCGTGGCCCATCTCGCGCGCATGGTCGGCATAGTTTCGGCCGACGCAGTAGATGCGGCGCACCGGGAAGGTGGCGCTTTCGCCTTCGACCGGCAGCGAGGTGGTTTTCGGGACTTCGATCACGTAGCTCATTCGATCCTCGATGGGTGACTGGACGGAACCCGGCATTCTGCCAGAGTCGCGGGCGTGCCGAGTGCGGACGGGGGGGCTGACCGGCGCCGACCGGGCGCCG